>JBBDSD010000165.1:0-7925 GCA_040905065.1 Trueperaceae bacterium
CCGGACCGGGAGCGCGCGCCGTTGACGACCACCACCGCGCGACGGACCTTGTCGGCCAAGCCGTGCTCGCCCAGCCATGCCAGCAGGTAGGTGACGGCACGGGCGGCGTCGACCCCGGCCTTCGTCACCACGACCAGGTGGTCGGCGGCCTGCACGACCCCGCGCGTGGCCGGGTCGAGGATCAGGCGTCCGCTGGCCAGCTCGCTGCGCAGCACCTCGGTGAACCGGTCGCGCACGTCGATGCCGCAACGCTGCGCCAGCGCGTCCAGGTCCACGCCGCGGCGCGTGCGCAGGCCGGTCATGAGGCGCTCCAGCAGGTGATCCTCGGCTGTGGACCGCTCGACCAGCGGCGGGTCGCCCCGCAGCCAGGCCTTGATCGGGAGCTGCGTGACGCGCTGGCCCAGCCCGTCGTCGGTCGGCAGGAAGCCGGCGGCGGAGGGCCCCAGCCCCAGGAAGGCGTCGCCGTGCCAGTACGCCTGGTTGTGCAGCGATGCCTGGCCTGGCCTGGCGTGGCTCGACACCTCGTAGCGCTCGAAGCCGTGGCGCTCCAGCACGGTCGCTGCCGCGGCATAATCATGGTAGGCGCGGTCCTCGTCGACGCGCACGCGACGCCGCGCGAACGGGGTGAACGGCTCGATGGTGAGGGTGTAGACCGACAGGTGCCCGGCGCCGGTGGCGGCGGCCCGTTCCAGGTCCAGCTCGGCGTCCTGGCCGGGCACCGCCGTGATCACGTCGGCGGAGACCCGGAACCGTTCGGCCAGGCCCGTCTCGACCGCGGCCAGGCCCGCCTCCGCGTCGTGGGCCCGCCCCAGGAACCGCAGGACCTCGTCCTGCGTGCTCTGCATCCCGATCGAGAGGCGGTCGATCCCCATCGCCCGAAAGGTGCGCAGGCGCGCCGCGTCGAAGGTGCGCGGGTCGGCCTCGATCGTCGTCTCGTGCACGGTCGATCGGTCGAACGCCCGGTCGAGCGCGTCGAACAGCCGCCCCAGCTCGGCGTCCGACAGGTGCGACGGCGTTCCGCCCCCCAGGTAGATCGTGTCCAACGCTCCGCCCCAATCGCGGCCGGCCTCGGCGATGGTGGTCTCCATCCGGTCCAGGTAGGCACGGACCAGACCCTCGTCCCGCCGCATTTTGTGGAAGTCGCAGTACGGGCACACGTGCGGACAGAAGGGGACGTGCAGGTAGAGGGAACGCGGTCGGTCGGCGGACACGCCCGCAGGGTATCGGCCCAGGCCCCTCGGGTAGGGTGCCGCCATGACGCCCGCGCGAAGACGCCCACCCCAGCGGCGCGACGCCGGACCGAAGCGGCGCCCAGCGCCGAAGCGGCGGTCACAAGCGAAGCGCGATCGCTCCCCGGGCAACCGTCGCTCGGGTCCCGACGCCCCCAGCGGCGACGGCAGCGTCGCGATGGAGGCCGAGGTCCTGCCCGGCCTGGCCCACGTCGCGAGCGCCGAGCTGCGGGCCACCGGTCACGCCGAGGGAACGCGGGCGACCTCGGAACCCGCGACCGCCGACGCGGTCGCGTTCCGCTGGCGCGGAGCGTGGGAGCCGCTGCGCCAGCTGCGCACCGTCACCTCCGTGCAGCGGGTGGTCCGCTTCGACGTGCCGCGGCCCAAGGCGCTGCTGGGCGACCGCGAGTTCCGTCGCTTGCACGAGGCGGTCGCGCAGATCCGGAGCGGGTCTCCCACGCCGTTCCGCGGCGTCCGGGTCGAGGCGGCCGGTCGCGACTCGCCCACCCTGCAGCGGCTGCGCAGCGCGCTGAGTGAGGCGACCGGCCTGCCGGACGCACCCGACGACGGGGACCTGCAGATCCGCCTGCGCCCCCGGCGCCCCGGCACGCGCCACGATCTTGCAGGGTGGGAGGCGCTGATCCGACTGCTTCCCCGGCCGTGGTCGGTGCGATCGTGGCGGGTGGTGGACCGGCCGGGGGGCCTGAACGCCTGCGTGGCCGCCGCGGCGTGGACCATGATCGGCCTGCACCCCAAGCAGCGGGTGCTGAACGCCATGTGCGGCGGTGGCACGCTGCTGGCCGAACGGCACGCGCTGGGGCCGTTCGGATCGCTGGTCGGCATCGACCTGGACGCTGCCGCGTTGGAGGCGGCCGACGCCAACCTGCGGGCCGCCGGGCTGCACGTGCGCGTCGCGACCGCGGACGCGGTGGAGGGCGACGCGGACGCGAGAGGGTCGGCGCTACTGGTCCGCGGCGACGCGACCGCCACCCCGTGGGCGGACGGCGCCTTCGACGTGGTGGTGGCCGACCCGCCGTGGGGGGACGCCGTGCGGGGCGACGCGGGCGGGGACGGAGCGACGGTGGCGTCGACGCACGAGGGCCTGCTGCGGGAAGCGTCACGCCTGCTGCCGCCGGGAGGGCGACTCCTGCTGGTGACGCACGCCCTGCGGGTGCTGGACAGGGCGTTGGCGGAGCACGGAGGGGACTGGGCGGACCGGGGGTCGATTCGGGCGTTCCACGGGGGGCACCGACCGGTTCTGCGGCTGCTCGAGCGTCGTTGACGCCGGTCGGATGCGCTGTCGGGCGCGAGCACGGCCTCTGCTAGACTCCTTCGCATGAGTCCGTTCGCGGGTCGGAACGTCCGGATCGTCGCAACGTGAGCGAGCGTCCCGAGCGGCACCAGATCACCGCGATCGAGGTGCTCTGGCGCAAGCACGACTGGGTGCGGGCGGTCACGTACCTGTTGATCGCCGTCGGCCTGGTGGCGCTGTTGTGGGGCCTGCGCGAAAGCTACGCCTTCGCGCTGCAGGTCGGTCTGATCGCGTTCGTGATCGCCTACATCCTGAACCCGTTGGTGGATCTGCTCGGCCGCATCCGGATACGCAGGCCGATCGCGGTGGTCCTCGTGTACCTGCTGGTGCTGCAGCTGTTCGTGTTCGGCTCAGTGCTGCTGGGGCAGGTCGTGATGGAGCTGGGCCGCTTCGTGCAGATGATCCCCGACGCGGTGGACAGCATCGGGCAGCAGGTAGGACGCCTGGGTGCCTGGACGGAGGGGGCGGTCGAGCGCCTGCCGCCGTTCGTGACCGACTTCCTGGACGAGCGCTTGGGCGTGCAGCCGGACGGGGGCGACCTGGGCCTGCAGGCGCAGGACCGCGTGGCCGTCGCGCTCGAGACGGCGGTCCGCAACCTGATGCAGCTGTTCGAGCGGCTCCTCAGCGAGGGACCGAACATGCTGGTCAGCGGCGCCACCAGCATCGCGTCGGCCACCGTCCAGGTGTTCCTGATCCTGATCGCCAGCGCCTACTTCCTGTACGACTTCCCGCGCTTCACCGCCAACTTCCGCCGCTACGTGCCGGTTCGCTGGCGCCCGGTGTCGGAGGACATCTTCAACAAGGCCGACCGCGCCGTGGGCGGCTACCTGCGCGGGCAGTTGCTGATCACCTCGATCCTGGGCGTGATGATCTGGATCGGCCTGACCCTGATCGGCATTCCTCTGGCGACCGCCATCAGTTTCCTGGCGGCCGTGTTCAACCTGGTGCCGTACCTGGGGCCGGTGGTGGGCACCATCCCGGCGGTGCTGCTGGGCTTCACGGTCGGTCCGGTCGAGGCGATGCTGGCTGTGTTGGTGTTCGTGATCGCCAATCAGATCGAAGGCAACGTGCTGGGGCCGCTGGTGCTGTCGCGCAGCGTCGATCTGCATCCGGTCACGGTGCTGCTGTCGATCATGGCCGGCCTGGGCCTGCTCGGCTTCCTGGGCATGCTGCTGGCCGTCCCGGTGGTGGCCATGACGAAGGTGGTGCTGGAGGACTACCTGCTGTCGCGTCCGGCGTACCAGGTCGCGGCGGAGGAGAGCGACGGCGGGTCGGGACCGGCGGGGGGGAGCGATCCGCCGGACGCGGCGACGAGCGACGGCACGGGCGCCTAGGCTCCGGAGGGTCGGCTTCGGCGCATAGCCTTCGGCGCGTAGGCTCCGGAGTGCGCACGACGATTCGGGCCCCCCCCCCACGGCTTCGGACGTGCCCTCAGAGGTTCGTGGGGCCGTCGGTATTGTTCGAGAAGGTGTTGTTGCCGTTGGTCGAATTGATGAGGTCGGCCTCGGTGCTGGGCGTGATGGTGCCGCCGGCCTCGACCTCGATGCCGAAGCCGCTGCTGTCGGTGAAGGAACTGTTGAAGACGGAGACGTTGCCGGTGTCCTGGACGTACAGGTTGGCCCAGCCGCCGGCGCCGCCGTGGGAGACGTCCACGAAGTCGAGCATGCTTGCCACTCCCGAGATGATGTTGATGCCGTCCCACACGCCTTGGCTCGGCGTGTAGCCTCGGAAGGTGATGGGCTCGGTGCTGGTTCCGGTGGCGTTCAGCGAGCCGTCGACGTCGAGTCGGGCGCCGGCTCCGAATTCGATCGTGGCGCCGGGCGATACGACGACGTCGCCGACGATGTTGATGTCGCCGCTCGACACCCGGAACGACGCATCGGTCGCGGGCCACGTTCCCGACGGTACGTCTCCGCTGCGGACCAGCAGATGGTTGTTCGTGTTGGGCGTTCCGCTGTCGCTGCCGTCGTAGTCGCTGGCGGCGTCGAGCTGCACGAGGTGCATGGCGTAGATGTCGGCCACGAGGTCGTTGCCGCGGAACTCGTTGTTCGCGAAGGCGCTGATTGTGCCGCCGTTCTTGGCGTCCAGCCCGACGGTCGAGTTGGAGATGCGACTGTTCGTGATCGACACGCTACCGGTGCTGTCGACGTAGACGCCCGCGTAGCCGCCGGAACCGGCGTCGGAGATCTCGACGAAGTCCAGACTGTTGTTGGCTGGACTGAACGAGATGAACCGCACGCCGTCCCAGTAGCCGGTGCTGGGATTGGCGCCGCGGAACACGATCGGGGCGGCGCCCGAACCGTTGGCTGTGATCGAGCCTCCGATGCCCGCTTCGATGCGGGCTCCAGAGCCGAACTCGATGATGGTGCCGGCCTGTAGCGTCAGCGCGGCGGTGACCGAAACGACCCCGGTGGCGGTGTAACAACCGAGCGGCAGGACGGTGTCGGTATCGATGTCGGTCAGGACGCTGGCCGAGCTGCAGTCGACGCTGACGTCGATCACGGACAGCGTGAAGCTGTCGTCCACGTTGGTGTCGGAGGCCGCCACCGCGGTGATGACGGTGGTGCCTACGCCGACACCGGTGACCATGCCGTCGACGTCGATGGTCGCCACGGCGGGGGCGCTGCTGGTCCAGAGCACGTCCTGGCCGAAGGTGCCCGTTCCCGCGACGGTGGCGTCCAGATCGCGGGTGACGCCCACCAGCAGTTCGTTGCCGGGTGGGCGGTTGTCGATCGAGACGCCGGTGACGGTGCCGTCGATCACCGTGATGTCGATGGTGTCGGACACGCTCGTGTCGATGACGCTGGTGGCGGTGATGGTGACGGTGCCGTCGACAACGCCGGTGACCAGGCCGTCGCCGTCGATGGTGGCGACGGCGTCGTCGGCGGAGCTCCAGGTCACGTCGGTCGAGGTGCCCGGGTCGGCCACGACGGTCACGGTGAGGTCCAAGGTGCCGCCCAGCTGCACCTCGTCAGGACCGGTGGGGTTGGGGTCGTCGATGGTGACGCTGCTGACGTTGCCGCCACCACCGCCGCCACTGGCGACCACCGTGATGGTGATCTGGGCCTGCACGTCGATGTCGGCGGCGCTTCGGGCGGTAACGACCACGGTGCCGGCGCTCTGGCCGGTGACCAGGCCGTCGCTGTCGATGGTAGCGACGGCGCTGTCGTCCGTGCTCCACAGCACGCCCTGCGGCACGCTCGACGGCTGCACGCTGGCGTCGAGCTGCAGATCGTTACCGACCTCCACCGTGGTGGACGGGGCCGAGATGGTCACGCCGTCGACCACGAAATCGCCGACCGTGATGGTGATGGTGGCGCTCTTGGTCGCGTCCGCCACGCTGGTGGCGGTGATGTCCGTGTCGCCCTCCCCGTTCGCTTCGACGATGCCGTTGGCGTCGACGGTCGCGACGCTCGAGTCGCTGGTGGTCCAGGACACGGCCGTGTTGGTGGAGCCGGTGACGGACGCGGTGAGCTGGGTGCGGCCGGCGAGGGAGATGAGGGTCGTCTGCGCGTCGATGCTGACGTTCACGACCGCACCGCCTCCGCCGCCGCACGCGGCGAGCATGCCGGCGGCGAAGAACGCGGTGATCCAACGGGCGAACCTGTTCATGTGGGCCTCCAAGACGTACCGGACGAAGCACGAACCCCGCCTGGCGCGGGGTGGCCGTGATCGGGTCCGGTCGAGCGGCACTCATCGTAGCAGGGGGGCGGTGGCGGCGCGGTGTGGTTTCTACCCTGTCGCGTCGTGGGCGTCTTTCGCGGCGACGCGGCTCGGGACGGTGCCGTTCAGGACGGCGTCTCGGTCGTCGCGTCGTTCGCCGTCGCGTCGTTCGCGGTCGCGCCGTTCCGCTCCTTGCCGCGGTACATCAGGTCGTCGGCGATGCGCAGCAGGGCGTCCTCGTCCTGGGCGTCGTCGGGCCAGCTGGCGATGCCGATCGAGGCGGTCAGGGGCATGCCGTCCACGGCGAGGGTGGCGATGCGGTCGGCGTAGCGGCGAGCGGCGGTGCGTGCTTGGTCGACGCTCGTGTCGGAGAGCAACAGGACGAATTCGTCGCCGCCCCAGCGGAACAGGCCGTCCTCGCCGCGCCGCTCGGCGCGGAGCGCGTCGGCGACGGTGCGCAGCGCCCGGTCGCCGACGTGATGCCCGAGGCGGTCGTTGATGCGTTTGAACCCGTCCAGGTCCATCATCACCAGGTGCAGCGGGTGTTGGTGGCGTCGGGCGCGCGCCATTTCGGTGCCCAACCGCAGGTTGAAGCCTTCGCGGTTGCCGAGGCCGGTGACGGGATCGGTGACGGCGGCGCGGGCGAGCGCTTCGCGAGTCTGCGCTTGCCGCACGATGACGCCGAACTGCTGACCGAACGCCTCGGCCAGCTCCAGCTCGGCGTTGCTGAACGCGTCCGCGCGGCTCAGGTTGTCGACGTTCAGGATGGCGAGCACGTCGCGACCGACGACGATCGGGACGCACACGGTCGCGGCCAGTTCCGCGACGCGACCGTCCGAGGCGAGCTGGACCGCCTGGTCGCCGTCGTGGATGGCGGCCGCGCTGCTCGCTTGGATGTCGGCCCCTTGCAGGCGTCGGGGCACGCCTCGCTCGAACGCGTCGCGGCCGAGCCGGTACCAGCGGAGTTCCTGCTCCATGCCGACGTGTCCTAGCGACCGTAGCGCCTCCAGATCGAAGCCGTGGGTGGCGGCGAATTGGAAGGCCTCGCCGTCCCGCACCAGCAGCGACGCCGTCTCGGCGCTGGGCAGCAGGCGGACGGCGGCGTCCACGGCGCGGTCGTACGCTTCCTGGGGGTCGGCAGCCTGCGCGACCGTGCGGACCACGGCCAGCAGCTCGTGCATCTGGCGGGCCAGCGTCAGGCGCTGCAGTGCCGCTCCCAGCATGGTCGCGAGGCTCACGAGGAACGCCCGGTCCGATTCGGCCCAGCGGCGGGTGCGCTCGGCGTCGGCCACGACCAGCAGGCCGGTCGTCGTGCCGGCCGCGTCCTGTACGGGCACCGTCGCGGTCGCCCGCACGCCCAGCTGCTCGAACGGAAGATCGTTCGTTCCCTCCGAGTCGGTCAGATCCTCGTACAGGGCCGGATGCCGTCGGCTCCAGGCGGCGTCCGTCCCGGGATGACCGAGCGGGACGCCGTGCCGCAGCCACTGGTCGACGGCCTCGGGAAGCGGGCCCCAGCGGCCGGTGACGTGCAGCCGCGCGCCCCGAAGCTGCAGCAGGATCGCCGTGGAGAGGCCGGTGGTCTCGACCGCCGTCCGCAGCGCGTGTCGGATGGCGATCGGTTCGTCGTCGGCACTCAACAGGCGTTCGCCCGCCTGCGTCAACGCCGTGGCGTCGCGCGAGCGCGAGCGATTGATGCGCCGGGCGATCGAGTCCTCCGACCG
>JBBDSD010000166.1:0-1323 GCA_040905065.1 Trueperaceae bacterium
GCGCTGGTGGCCGCGAGCTGACGCAGCACCAGGTCGACCGCCCGGTCCGGCGGGGGGATCGCCCCCTGCGAGACCACGTGCCCGTCGACGATGATGGCGCCCTGACCGCACCCGCGGCGCAGCTGGCGCCACGCTTCCCGCAGGTTCGCACCCGCCCGACGGGCCTCGAGCAGCAGGCTGGGGACCAGGAACGTCAGGTTGCGTGGATCGACGACCTCGATCTCCACCGCCGGCAGCTCCCGGCGCAGCACCCGGTAGATGGCGCCCATCGCCTCCATGTCGTGGCGGCAGCGCCCGAAGTCCGCCGCGTCCGCGATCTCGCTGTCACCACCTTCGAGCCGTCCGCAGCACCCTGACCCGGTGGTCTGCTGATCCCACTCACGCACGAGGAGGATGCGGTGCGGTCTCGTGCGGGCGGCACGCTGCGGGGTGCGGTCGGTCATCGGGTGCGATCCTGGTCGGTGACCTGCTCGTGCTGTTCGGAGCGGGCACGCAGGATGGCCGACCCCGCCTCGAAGATGAGCCACGCGGCGAGCACCAGGATGATGAGGTCGAGCGGCGCGAGCAGCCAGTCGCCCTCGCGGACGAAGTCGGCGAGGTTGAGCAGCAGCGCCCAGGTGGTCATGATCAGCAGGAACACCAGCGGGATGATCTGCGCCAGCGCGTTGCGGCCCTGCTTGGTGACGTAGACCGCGACGACCGCCAGCGCCAGCCCGGCGGTGAGCTGGTTGGTGGTGCCGAACAGGGTCCAGAGGCGACCGAACGCGAAGCCCTGGGCCTCGGCGTCCCCACCGGCCGGTGCCAACGCGAGCCCGAGCGGGACGATCACGGCCAGCGCCGTGACCGCGGTGAGGTTGCGGGTGCTGGTGCGGAACGCGCCGGCGACGCCGCCACGCTCCTCGGGGACCATGTCGCCGATCTCCTGGATGATGTAGCGCTGGAGGCGGACGCCGGTGTCCATGGTGGTGGCTGCGAACGAGATCACCACCACGGCGGCGAAGATGGTGCCGAGCTCGACCGGGACGCCGAGATGGCTGGCGAACCCGGCGATGCCCTGGACGAAGTTGCCGACCGCGCCGCCGGCCGCGGTCCCGAAGTCGCTGTACTGGGTCCCCCAGTCGAGCCCGACCGCCGCGATGCCGGCGGTGGTGGCCAGGATGGCGCCGAGCGCGAGCGATCCCTCGCCGAGCGCCCCCATGTAGCCCACGTAGCGGGCATCGGATTCCTTGGCCAGCTGCTTGGAGGTGGTCCCCGAGGCGACCAGCGAGTGGAAGCCGGAGATCGCCCCGCAGGCGACGGTGACGAACAGGAACGGGAAGAACG
>JBBDSD010000167.1:0-7877 GCA_040905065.1 Trueperaceae bacterium
GGCGTGAGCCCGCCTTCGCCGCTCACGCCGGACGCCCGTTCCCTGCGGCCAGCAGTCCGATGGCCACGTCGCGGTAGATGCCGGTGGCCGCCTCGAGGCTGTCGATCCGCACGCTCTCGCTGGTGGTGTGCGCCCGTTCCTCTTCGCCCGGACCGAACCCCAGCACCACCGTGCCCTGGGCCGCCAGGTACGGCGCGTCGGTGGCGAACCACCAGGTGCCCTCTTCGAACGGAACGCCGTGGGCGGGCAGCACCTCGCGGAACACGGCGCGGCCGCGCTGCGTCCACGGATCGTCGTCGGGTGCCAGGTAGGCCGGGTTGGTGCGCGCGAAGGTGCGCTGCACCGCGCCCGATTCGCTTTCCGCGTGCTCCTCGGTGACGACCAGGGTCGCCTCGGCGTCCAGTGCCTGCAGGCGGGCCAGCACCTCGTCGGGCGGATCGCTGGGTAGGTTGCGGTAGTCGATGGTCAGGACCGCTTCGCCGGGCACGACGTTGGCCCCGTCCTTCGGGAACGACCGGAGCCGCGTCGGGGTGGCGCTGGAGCCGTGCAGCGGACCGCCGCTGGGCAGCTCGGTGCGCTGCAGCTCGGTCAGGAACGCCGCAGCGCGGTAGAGGGCGTTCTCCCCCAGGTCCGCCTTGGCGGCGTGCGCGATCCGGCCCGGCAGATGCACGTCCACCTCCACCCGGCCGCGGTGACCCAGCTTGAGCGCCAGCTTGCTGGGCTCGCCCAGCACGATCACGTCCGGCCGCATCGTCTCGCCCAGCCAGCGGGCCCCCAAGCCCCCGACCTCCTCCTGCACCACGCCGACCACCATCAGGGTGCCCTGGAAGCCGCGCTGGGCGGCCTCGGCCGCAGCCACGATCATGCAGGCCAGGCTGCCCTTCATGTCGCTGGCGCCGCGCCCCCAGAGGCGACCGTCCGCCACCTCGCCCGACAGGGGCGGATGGGGCCACAGCGCGGGATCTCCGGTCGGCACCGTGTCCAGGTGCCCGTTCAGCATCACGGTGGGACCGTCGCCGCGTTCGAACACGCCGATGGCGTTGCCGACCTCGTCGGTCCAGGCCCGATCGAACCCGAACCGGTGGAAGGCGCTCAGGAGAACCTCCGCGGCCGGGGACTCCGCGCCGCTCGGGCTGGGCGCGCGGATCAGGGCGCGCGCCAGGTCGACGGTGGGCGAGATCGGCTTCATGGCGGCATGGTACCTGACGGCGTCCGAACGAACGGTGAAACTCGCGCACGCTCTCGGCCCCGTAGGCCGCGCCCCACGGGCCGCACCTGGCCACCTTGGGGCCCCGTCCGTTCTACGCTTGGGCATGC
Source organism: Trueperaceae bacterium (assembly GCA_040905065.1). GTDB lineage: Bacteria > Deinococcota > Deinococci > Deinococcales > Trueperaceae > SLSQ01. Next base: position 1,318 of record JBBDSD010000167.1, read on the forward strand.
CCCATCGCGCTGGAACCGACGCGTCCCGCGACGCGCACCTCGACGCGCCCATCGCGGTCGCCGCCGACACGGAGGTGGCGCTAGGACCTTCGGGCGACGCGGGACCCGACGCGTGGACCTGTCCCCTCTGCGAGTACGCCAACGACGACACCAAGAAGCTGTGCGAACGGTGCGGGGTGGCGCGCCGCTGGGTGCGCGACCCAACGGTCGACCTGCCGCCCCGGCCCGTGTGGTCGGCGCTTCCCGCGTTCTGGCTGGCCTGGCTGCACGGGGCGCTCGCGATCGGCGGTCTGGTGCTGCTGTTGCGGCCGGAGACGGCAGCGTGGTTGGCCTGGCATCCGTGGGCGCAGGGCATCCAGGTCGCGCTTGCCGGCGGCGCCTGCTGGATGTCGGTGCAGAAGGCGGTCACGCAGCGCCTGTTCCACCAGGTGTCGATGCGCCTGCCGGAGCGCGTCCGCACGGGGGAAACTCTGAAGGTGGAGGCGGAGGTGCTGGCGTACGAGCCCGTGCCCCGCGCGCACGTCGTGATCGAGTTGGCGGAGAACACGTACGAGCGCCGGGAACGTCGCGACCCGCGCATACCGACGTTCGGGGCGAAGCGGCACCAGCCGCCGGTCTCGATGCGCAGCAAGCGCCTCGGTCGGCACCAGCTGCTCAGCGGCGGTCGCCTGCGCGGCCGACGTCCGGAGCGGTACGAAGCCCGGTTCGAAGCTCCCTTTCCGAACGACGCCACCCGCGACGTGCAGGCCGACCTGCTGGCGTCGGCGTACGACGCGTTGGCGTGGCTGGTGCCGGGCCTGGGCGAGGCGGCGGAGAACCTTCGCAACCACGGCGGCATCTGGGCCCGTTTGAAGGTCCGCGTCGGACCGTTCACCCGCACGGTCGAGCGGCGCGTGGTGGTGTGGGCCGGAGCCGGGGACGCGTTCCGCATCGGTTGAGGCGCACCGAACGAGATGCATCGTACGAGGCACACCGTACGAGATGCACCGAACGCAGCGTTCAGATCGGATCGTGCGGTCGGAAGCGGACCGACGCCAGGTCGATCCGGCCGTCGTGCAGCACGACCCCTTCGCGCCGCAACAGCGCCTCCTGCAGTTCGCCGGCCCCGACCTTGTAGGTGCTGATGCCGCCGGACGCATTCACGATCCGGTGCCACGGAAGGTCAGGATCATTGTCGGCGATCCGCCGTAGCGCCATGCCTACCTGGCGCGCTGCACCGGGCCGCCCGATCCAGGTGGCCACGTCGCCGTAGGTGGCGACGCTGCCCTCGGGAAGGGGGTGCACGGCCCGCGCGACGGCGCGGGCGAACGGCGTGGGTCCGGACGGTTCGGGGCTGGACCGCTGGGAGACGGATCGAGGATCGTGGTCGTCCGCTTCGTGCACGACGTCACGCTACCGCGCGAACCGCCTCCTCGAAACGCGTATCGTGACGGCATGAGCGACCCATCCTGCCGGACCCCCCCGGTGCTGCCGGCCGCCGGAGCCGGTCGGCTCGTGGTCGCGCTGGCCCTGCTCGTTCTCGCCGCCTGGGGCCGTGCGGACGGTCCGGAACAGCCCGCGGCCGACCTCGAAGCCCGCTTCTTGGCGGCCACGAACCAGGTCCGCCTGGAGCACGGTCGCGAGCCGCTGCTCGCCGATCCCGGATTGGCCCACGCTGCGCGCGATCACGCGGCCGAGAACGCGGAACGCGGCGTGCTGGATCACGGATCGCCCGACCCTGCGCGCGCCACGCCTTCGCAGCGCGTGGCGCTGGCCGGCGTCGCGCTGGTCGAGGTGGGCGAGAACCTGGCCCGCATGCCCCCCGGCTCCGGCATCGTCGAGGCCACGATCGCAGGTTGGATGGGATCGCCACCGCACCGCCGCAACCTGCTGGAGCCGAACTTCACGCACGTCGGGTTCGGCGTGGGGCGCGCGTCGGACGGCATCTACGTGGCGCAGGTGTTCGGAGCGCGCCCGTTGACGCGCATCGGTGCGACCGCGACCGACGCCGTGCAGCGTCGGACGGAGTGGACCCTCACGCTCTCCGGCGACGCCGGCATCTCCGTGCTGGCGTTCGTGGACGACCGTCCCGCCGAGCGTGCCGTGATCGAGCCGGACGGCGTCACGCTTCGACTGACGGTGCCCGGCGACGCCCCTCACCGCTTGGACCTCGGCATCGACGTCGGGAACGACCGGTACCTGCGGAGCGACGTGGTGCTCCTGGATCCGGACGGATGGCACCGCCAGGACGGCTTCGTGCCGGGAGCGGCGTACGTGGTGGAGGCCAGCGCCCAGCGCATCGACGACCGCGTGGTGACGTTCGAGCTGGTCTACGATTCGGCCGCTGGCGACCTGGCCCTGTTCGCCGACGATCGGCATCGCCCGGAAGCGGTGTGGAACGAGGGAACCGTGCGCTGGACCACACGTCGTAACGAGGTGCCCGACCAGCTCCAGGTCGGCGTGATCGATGAAAACGGCGGTGCCCGGATCGTCGAACGGTTCACGGTGGTTCCGGGCGAGCCACCCCGCTTGGTGCCGGGGCGTCCCAGGGACGATCGGGAGCGGACGCCGTGACCTGGGACTGGCTGGTGCAGGTCGCCGCGTGGACGTTCCTGGCGGGCGTGGTGCTGGTGACGCTGTCGGCGTTTCCGGTCGCGAGGCGTCGTGCCGGCCGCCTGATGGGGACCGGCTTCCTGCTGGCGCTGCTCAGCCTGGTGCTGGTGCTGGCGGCGTGGGGCGTGCCCCGCTGGTTCGGGGCGTCGCCGTGAACGTCGTGACGCCCGGGCCGCACCCTCTCCCGTCCGCTCGGCGCGGTCCCGGTCGGTTCGCTTCGGGAGCGGGCCTGCGGCGGCTGGTATCGTGGGGGTTCCGGTTCGCAGCGGCTTCGTTCCGGACCGCGCGATCCACGCCGACACCGCTCGACCTAGGAGGTACCGCGTGCGGGCCCACGTGATCACCTACGGCTGCCAGATGAACGAATACGACACGCACACCATCCGCTCCGAGCTGGTCTCGGGCGGGCACCAGCTGGTCGACCATCCCCAGGACGCGCAGCTGCTGCTGATCAACACCTGCGCCGTGCGCGGCAAGCCGGTAGAGAAGGTGGTGTCGCTGCTGGGCGAGCTCCGCAAGGAGAAGCGGGCCGGTCGCGACCTCAAGGTGGGCGTGATGGGCTGCCTGGCGCAGCTCGAGGAGGGGCAGGAGATCGCCCGCAAGTTCGACGTGGATCTGCTGCTGGGCCCGGGCGCGATCACCGACATCGTGCCGGCGGTCGAGCGGCTCGAGGGGGGCGCCGAGCGGGTCGAGAACCTCGAATTCCGCAGCGACCTGGACACGCTCATCCCGCCCGCGCCGGACGCCCTGACCGGCTTCCTGACGATCATGCGCGGCTGCGACCATGCGTGCACCTACTGCATCGTGCCGCAAACCCGCGGTCCCGAAGTCTCCCGGCCGGTCGAGGTGCTGCTGCGCGAGGCGGAGGCGATGCGCGACGCGGGCGTGCAGGAGATCGTGCTGCTGGGCCAGAACGTGAACAGCTACGGCCTGAAGGACCCGTCCCTGCCGAGCTTCGCCGAGCTGCTGCGCCTGATCGCGCGGATCGGCATCCCGCGCGTGAAGTTCACCACCAGCCACCCGATGAACTTCACCAGCGACGTGATCGATGCGATCGCCGAGGAACCGAACGTCTGCAACTACATTCACCTACCGGTCCAGTCGGGAAGCGACCGGGTCCTGCGTCGCATGGCGCGCGAGTACCGGCGCGAGCGGTACCTGAACATCGTGCGCGAGATCCGCGCCAAGGTGGACGACGTGGTGATCAGTACCGACGTGATCGTCGGTTTCCCCGGCGAGACCGAGGAGGACTTCGAGGCGACCCTCTCGCTGTTCGACGAGGTCGCCTACGAGCACGCCTACATGTTCCTCTACTCCGCCCGGCCGGGCACGCCTAGCGCCAAACACTTCCGCGACCTGCCGCGCAATGTCAAGACGGAGCGGCTGCAACGCCTGATCGAGAAGCAGAAGACGTACGCGCACGCCGCCAACCAACGGTGGCAGGGGCGCGACGTGCGCGTCCTGATCCGCGAGACCCAGGCGGAGGGCGACTTCGCCGTCGGGCACTCCGACCAGAACCACACGGTGCTGGTGCCCAAGGAGCAGGTGACGCGCCTGGGTCTGCACGACGTGCGCGTGAATCACGCCACCCCGCACACGCTCTACGGTGCCGTCGCCGGGGCCGACGCGGCCAAGGTGCCGCTGGCGATGGCCACCTGACCATCCTTGGGTTCCGCGCGGTGGTGCCGGCCGGCTCGCTCGCGGTATGCTCGGGGCCGCTCGTCGGGGCGTAGCGCAGCCTGGTAGCGCACCTGCTTTGGGAGCAGGGGGTCACAAGTTCGAATCTTGTCGCCCCGACCACACACACGACGCCAGCACACCGCCCCTGCCGCGCCCCTCGATCGGGGCCGGCCGGTGGCGGACGCTCCGGCGCACCGGGCGGCGTTCCAGCGCGGCCAGAAGCGAGCGCGGGGGTCCGAGCGAAGCGCCTACCCCGGCGTTCTGGGCATCGAGCCTGAAAGCGTGCGCTCAGACCGTGCGCGAGTAGCGCGGTCCCGTCCCCTCCCGCCGTTCCCGCAGATGACGGTCGAAGACCATCGCGACGTTGCGTGCGAACGGGCGAGCGAGCGGTCCCGGGTGCAGGCCGTCGGGCTCGATCCGGACCAGGCCGTCGGCGGCGAGCGGCTCCAGGTCGCGCAGTTCGGTAGCGAAGACGCGCCCAAAGTCGACGTCGAAGCGGCGCTCGATCTCGGCAACGTCGACGCGCAGGCGGCACATCCAGTCGTGGATCACGGTGGCGCGGAGCTCGTCGTCCCCCTCGCGCCGGACGCCGCGCACGGTGGCGAGGCTGCTGGCGTCGATCGCTCGGTTCCAGGCGGTGAGCTTCTTGGCGTTCTGCAGGTAGCGGCCCTGCACGAAGCCGATCGCGGAGAGGCCCAGGCCGATCAGGTCCGAAGCGGGCCGTTCGGTGTACCCCATGAAGTTGCGGTGCAAGCGGCCCTCGCGCTGCGCGACGGCCAGCCCGTCGCCAGGAAGCGCGAAGTGGTCCATGCCGACGTCGTCGTAGCCGGCCGCCATCAGCGCGTCGCGCGCGTCGGCCAGCAGGCGCGCCTTGGTGCGCGCGTCGGGTAGCGCGTCGGCGTCCAGCAGCTTCTGGTGCGGCGCCACCCACGGCACGTGCGCGAACGAGTACACGGCCAGCCGGTCGGGTCGGAGCCGGATCACCTCCTGCAGCGTGACGGCGAACGAACCGGGCGTCTGATGCGGCAGGCCGTGGATCAGGTCCAGGTTGATGGAGTCGTACCCGTGGCGGCGGGCGGCACGCATCAACGCTTCGACCTGGGCCGGCGTCTGCTCGCGCTGCACGGCGCGCTGCACCTGTGGGTCGAAATCCTGCACGCCGATGGAGAGGCGCCGGAAGCCGTGCCGGGCACAGACGGCCAGGTGCGCTTCGGTGGTGACGCGCGGGTCCACCTCCAGCGCCGCTTCGGCGTCCGACGTCAGCCGGAAGCGCGCGTGCAGGTGCCCCAGCAGGTCGTGCAGGCGCTCGGGCGGGTACCAGGTCGGCGTGCCGCCGCCCAGGTGCAGCTGCGCCACCGGCCTACGCGCGTCGCGGTCGGGCCCGAGGCGCGCGGCGACCAGGTCGATCTCCTGCTTGAGGCGTTCGAGGTACGGGTCGGCCACGTCGTCGCGGCGCGTGATGACGACCTGGCAGGCGCAGTAGAGGCAGCGGTGCTCGCAGAACGGCAGGTGCAGGTAGAGCGCGATCGGGCCGCTCGCGGTCGCCGCTTCGGCCAGCGCGGCCTCCGCCTCGTCCGGACCGACGCCGTCGTGGAACCGGTCGGCGGTGGGGTACGAGGTGTAGCGGGGGCCCGGCCGGTCGTGGCGGAGCAGCAGGTCGACGTCGATCGCCGGCGTAGGGGGCGGAGCAGGGCGTGGGGCGAGCGGTCGGTTCGGTGGCACGGTGGGGTTCCTTCCGGTTCGCGGTCGCGAACCTCGTCGGGCGAGGCTATCGCCCGCTCGGTTCGCTCCCGAGGGACGAAGGTCCCCGCGGCGGACGCGCCGCAGGCGGCTCAGACGGGGGGCGCGAGCAGCATCGCGATCAGCAGCACCCCCAGGTACGCGCCGGAGGCGCGGAACACCTGCAGCGCCGACCGGGCGTCGCCGCTGCGGACGGTGCGGAGGCAGAGCGCCAGGAACGCCACGCCGGCCACCGTCGCGATCGCCGCGTAGGGCAGGCCGAACCCTGCCACCGGCACCAGCGCCAGGCTGACGGCCAGGATCTTCGTTGCGTAGCCGGCGATCCAGCGGGAGGTGGCGCGCACGCCACGGGTCTGCGGCAGCATCGGCACGCCGGCGGCACGGTAGTCGCCGTCGCGGGCGATGGCCAGGCCCCAGAAGTGCGGCGGGGTCCACAGGAACACCAGCGCCGCGAGCAGCCAGGCGGTGGCGTCCAGGGGCGCGCCGGTAGTGGTCCAGCCGGCGAGCACGCCGAAGCTGCCGGCGGCGCCGCCGATCACGATGTTCTG
>JBBDSD010000168.1:0-1317 GCA_040905065.1 Trueperaceae bacterium
CCGCGCCCCGCCGCAGGTCGTGCAGCCGCATGCGCTCCAATTCCAGCCAGTCCTCGAACGCCGCCGCGCCCGGTACCTCGACGCCGTCGAACGGCCGACCGCGCCACAACGCCAGGGCCGTACCGTGACGGCCACGCGCAACGAGGTGTTCGAAGAGGGTGACGTCGCAACGAACGTGCAGGCGCACCGGACCGCGGCCGGCCGAGAGCCACAGGTCGCCCCCCGGCATCGTGCGCAGCGTGTGGAGCGCCTGGTGCACGCTGCCGCTACGCCCGGGACGCCACAGGAGTTCCGCGAGGTCCGGGCGCGTGGTGCCGCCCTCGGCGCGCGCGAGGTACGCCAGCAGCGCGACCGCCTTCACGGCCGTCGGCGCTACCGGTGCGCCACCCCACGCGAAGATGGGGGTGCCCAAGAGCCTAGCGAGAAGGCGAGCGACGGACATTCGGGCACGCTACCCGCTCGGTCGCTGCCCCGACGTCCTGCCTGCGGACGCGGAGGAATCTGCGCTGCGGCTACGCCTCTTCGGCGTCGTGCTGCGTAGGCCCGATCCAGCGCTCGATCCGCTCCCGCTCCACCCGACCCTCGCGCACGTCGCTCGCGACGGCCGCGAGCACGCGCGCCCGGATCTCGTCGCGGGACAGCGGTTCGCGGTCCGGCAGGTGGCCGTGTTCCTCGAAGTACGACCGCAGGTTCTCCGTGCTCTTCGTCCTCCACTGCGGCACGCTCCGGTCGTCCAGCGCCTTCAGCAGCGCCGCCGCGTCGCCGTCCAGCTCGGCGGCGATTGCGGCGACGGGACCGAGGAACGTGTCGGACACCTGGCCGGAATCCTCCAGGACGGCACGATCCACCGGAGTGCCGAGGCCGACCCGTCGGGCGCGCAGGGCCGCGTCCAGAGCGCGAGCGTGCGCGACGGCCGCGCGCCAGGCGGGCTCGCCGCCCGGCAGCAGGTCGCGGCCGCCGTGCTCGACCAGGGTGCGGAGCTGGCCCCACCGGTGGACGCCACGGCGCACCAGCGCGTGCACGTCCGCAGGATCGCGCAGCACGTGCCAGACGTGCGCGTCGTCGACGTCGCCGCTCGCGGGGTCGAGGGCGGGGACCCGCAGCGAGCGTCCGTACGCCTCGTGATCAAGGCCGTCCGGCGCGGGCGGCTCGGGGAGGGGTGCGGCGGGCGGCGGCAGCGGCCGGCGCTCATCGCGCGCGCCGCTGCGGACCGCGGCCAGGTCCACGGCACGAAACGGCACCTCGCCGCCGTCCAAGCGGGCCGCCCACTTGCCGACCTCGTCGTGCTGGGCGGTGAAGTAGACGACCTGCCGGCCC
>JBBDSD010000169.1:0-1316 GCA_040905065.1 Trueperaceae bacterium
GTGTCGGGCGGAGGGACGCGCGCTCGGCGCGGTGGCGGGCGGCACCCGGAGGCGCGCTGTGCGCCGCGACGGGCGGATCGCCCCTGCCGAGCGCCCGAGCGCGGCCCGGCGGAACGGTGGTCGTCACCATGCGAACGGCACGCCGCCGGCGCCGTAGGATCCGAGCCGCCGGCGGCTCGTCACCCGAGCGACCCTGGAGGCACGCTGTGGACGTCACCTGGCCGCTCGACGTCGATGTGGTCGTGGTCGGAGCCGGGATCGTGGGGGCTCGCTGCGCTGAGCAGGTCGCGGCACGCGGCGCCCGTGTCGCCCTGGTCGACAAGGAAGCGGACGCCGGCCGGGAGGGGTCGGGCCGGGCACTGGGTGCCATCCGGATCCAAGGCCGTCACCCGGCCGAGATCCCCCTGGCCCGCGCTGCGCGTGACCGCTGGGCCGACGAGGGCGAGCGGGGCGACTTCGAGCTCACCTGGGGCGGCAACGCCTACCTGGCCCGCGAGCCGGCCGAGGTGCCCGCCCTCGAGCGCCTGGCCGCGGAGGCCCGGAGCGCCGGATTCGACGTCCAACTGCTGACCGCCACCGACGCGCGCGAGATCCTGCCCGCCGCCACCGGGCCGTTCTCGCACGCGATGGTCAGCGCGATCGACGGCCACTGCCAGCCGGTGAAGGCGACGCGCCACTTCGCCGACGCCGCCACCCGCAATGGTGCGATCACCGTGTACGGCACGCTGGTTCGCCGCGTGATGACCTCCGGAGGCCGGGTCACCGGCGTCGTCACGGACCACGGCGCGATCCGCGCCCGTGCGGTGGTGATCGCCGGTGGCGTGTGGACCCCGCACCTGGCCTCCACGGCGGGGGTGAGCGTGCCGATCATGCCGGTGTCCTACCCCCTGGCCGAGACGGACCCGATGCCGCCGATCTTCACCGCGGCCGTGCGCAGCGCGCGGTTCAGTGGCCGCCAGCGCCCCGACGGGCGCGTCGTGGTCAGCGCAGGGCTCTCGTCGCGCGTCGGTCACGCGCTGAGTCCCTACGACCTGCGTCACCTGCGCCATTGGGCGCCCCGCCTGCTGCGCTTCCGCCGGGAGGTCCGCCTGCGGGTGGACCCCGGCATGATCGGACGTCAACTGCGGGCCGCCTCGGTGATCTCACCACGCACGGTGCCGGTCCCCTCCCCCGAGCCGCCCGCCGACCGCCCCCAGATGGACCGGGCGCTGGAGGCCATGCGGGAGGTGTTCCCAGCCATGGAGCCGGCACGGCTCAGCACCTACTGGAGTGGGCTGGTCGACATGAGCCCCGACGGACTGCCGATCGTCGACGGG
>JBBDSD010000170.1:0-5549 GCA_040905065.1 Trueperaceae bacterium
CCGAGGGTGCGGCGGAGGCCGAAGCGGCGGCGGCGACTGCACCGTGGTGGCGGCGGCTGCTCGGCGGGCGGCGCGGCGACTGAGCGGAGCGGCCGACCGGGTCGCCGCAGGTACCGCGCACGTCCCCTCGGGCGAGCCGAACCTGCTATCCTCCAAGTCGGAACGACTCCGAAGTCGGTACGTGCGCGCGACGCCTCGTGCCGCTCCGGCTTCCACGACATTCCCTACCGAACCGAGGTGCGACCGATGAACGAGAACCAACTCGAGATCCGCGACCTGCACGCCCGCGTCGCCGGAGGCGAAGACATCCTTCACGGCGTGGACCTGATCGTCCCGGCCGGCGAGGTTCACGCCCTGATGGGCCCGAACGGCAGCGGCAAGTCGACGCTGGCCAAGGTGATGGCCGGCGACCCCGCCTACGAGATCACCGGCGGCGACGTCCTGATCGACGGCGAGAGCGTGCTCGAGATGGAACCGGACGAGCGCGCCCGCGCCGGGCTGTACCTGGCGTTCCAGTACCCGGTCGAGGTGCCCGGCGTCTCCATCGCCAACTTCCTGCGCCTGGCGCTGAACGCGCGCCGCGAAGGGGACGAGGAGATCGGGGTGATGGAGTTCTACCAGAAGCTCCAGAACGCCGTGAAGGAACTGAACTGGGAAGAGTCGATCATCGAACGCAACCTGCACGAAGGCTTCAGCGGGGGCGAGAAGAAGCGCAGCGAGATCTTGCAACTGCTGGTCCTCGAACCAAAGTACGCGATCCTCGACGAAACCGACTCCGGCCTGGACGTCGATGCCCTCAAGACCGTCTCGCAAGGCGTGAACGCCGCCCGCGGTCCCGCCTTCGGCGCGCTGGTGATCACCCACTACCAGCGCCTCCTGAACTACATCGTGCCCGACCGGGTCCACGTCATGTCCGAAGGCCGCGTGATCGAGAGCGGCGACAAGGAGCTGGCCATGGACCTGGACCAGAGGGGCTACGACTGGATCAAGGAGCAGGTCGCCGCCGGAGCCTGAATCCGTTCGGATCGCCGGCCGGAGGGCACGCGTACGGCGCGACACCCGCTCCGGACGAGGCTACGTCCGTCCCACCCGTCCGATCGCACCACGTCGATCGCACCACGTCGATCGCACCACCACGAGGAGGCACGCCGTGTCCGACGCACCGATGCAGCACCCGGACGCCGACAAGCTCACCGGCATGCAGCACGAGCAGCAGTACGATTTCCAGCTGCCCGAAAAGTACTTCTACAAGTCCGAAAAGGGCCTGAACAAGCGCGTCATCGAGAAGATCAGCTACTTCAAGGGCGAACCCCAGTGGATGCTGGACTTCCGCCTCAAGGCGTTCGAGATCGCCGAGAAGAAGGGCCGCCCCAAGTGGGGCCCCGACCTCTCCGCCCTGAACTTCGACGAGATCTACTTCTACATCCGCCCGAACGAACGCCAGGGCACCACCGCGAGCTGGGACGAGATCCCCGAAGAGGTGCGCGAAACCTACCGCCGCCTGGGCATTCCCGAAGCGGAACAGAAGGTCCTCGCCGGCGTGGGCGCCCAGTACGAGAGCGAAATGGTCTACCACAACCTCAAGGAGGAGTGGGAGAAGAAGGGCGTGATCTTCCTCGACACCGATACCGGTCTCAAGGAGCATCCCGAGATCTTTCGCGAACACTTCGCGAGCGTGGTCCCGCCCGAGGACAACTACTACGCGGCGATCAACAGTGCCGTCTGGTCGGGCGGATCGTTCGTGTACGTGCCCGCGGGCGTCGAGGTCGACGTGCCGCTGCAGGCGTACTTTCTGCTGAACGCCGAGAACATCGGCCAGTTCGAGCGCACCCTGATCATCGTCGAAGAGGGCGCCAAGGCGCACTACATCGAAGGGTGCACCGCGCCGACGTACAACTCCGACAGCTTCCATAGCGGCGTGATCGAGATCGTTGCCAAGGAGCGCTCCAACGTCCGCTACAGCACCATCCAGAACTGGTCGCACAACGTGTTCAACCTGGTCACGCAACGGGCGCTGGTGTACGACCACGCCAGCATGGGCTGGTTGGACGGCAACCTGGGATCGAAGACCACCATGAAGTACCCCAGCTGCTACCTGCTGGGCGACGGGGCGCACGGCGAGGTGCTGTCGATCGCCTTCGCCGGCACCGGCCAGCACCAAGACGCCGGCGCCAAGATGATCCATGCGGCGCCGAACACCAGCAGCTCGGTCGTGTCCAAGTCGATCTCGAAGGGCCTGGGCTGCAGCAGCTACCGCGGCCTGGTGCAGATCCACGAGGGCGCCACCAACGCCAAGTCCAACGTCGAGTGCGACGCGCTGCTGCTGGACGAGACCTCGCGCACCAACACCTACCCCTACATCGAGATCGGGGAGAAGACCGCCCACGTCGGGCACGAGGCGACCGTCTCGAAGCTCAACGAGGAGCAGATCTTCTACATGATGAGCCGCGGCCTGGCCGAAGAAGAGGCGATGGCGCTGATCGTGCGCGGCTTCCTGGAGCCGGTTGCGAAGGAGCTGCCGCTCGAGTACGCGGTCGAGCTGAACCGCCTGATCGAGCTCGAGATGGAAGGGAGCGTCGGCTGAGGTGGCGACCGTGACCGACAACCCCGCCTTCGCGAGCGAGGCGCTGGAGACGCTGATCGCGTCGAGGTCCGAGCCGGCCTGGCTGACCGAAGAGCGCCGCGCCGCGCTGCGCACCTATGACGCCACCGCCTGGCCCACCGCGCGCGACGAGGCGTGGCGCTACACCGACCTGCCCCGCTTCTCGCTGGACGACCTGGAGTGGACCGACGGCCCCGCCAAGGAACAGGTGTCGGAACGCATCCGCATGCGGATGACCGACAGCGACGCCGAAGGAATCGTGGTGCACGCTCACGGCCGCATCCTCCACAACGAAAGCGACCTGCGCGAGGCGGGCCTGCTGTTCACCGACCTGAACACCGCCGTCCGCGAGCACGAAGAGTTGGTCCGCGAGCACCTGTACTCGGTGGTCGACGCCAAGGCCGGGAAGCACCACGCCCTGAACGCCGCCTTCTGGCGCAACGGCACCTTCGTGTACGTGCCCAGGGGCGTCGAGGTGGAGCTGCCGCTCGGCGCCTTCACCACCGCCGACCAAGGCGGCATCTCCGCTGGGCGCACCCTGCTGATCGCCGAGGAGAACGCCAAGGTCACCTTCCTCGACGAGTACACCAGCGACCCGTTCGAGCAGCGGCTGGCCCACCTGGCCGCCACCGAGCTGGTCCTGAAGCAGGGCGCCAAGGTGCGCTACCTCAGCCTCCAGAACTGGGGCCGCAACGTGGTCCACATGAACCGGCTCAAGGCCCGTCTGGGCCGCGACGCGCGGCTGGAGTCCCTGACCGTCAGCCTGGGCGCCGACGCGGCCCGGGCCGAGGTCGAATCGGTCATGGAGGGTCCCGGCTCCGAGAGCGAGATGCTGGGCCTCTACTTCGGCGACAAGGGGCAGCACTACAACCAGTACACGCTGCAGCACCACGCCGCCGAACGCGCGTTCAGCGACGTGCTCTTCAAGGGCGCCCTGCGCGACGCCAGCTCCGCCGTCTACTCCGGGGTGATCGTGGTCGACGAAGGCGCGCAGAAGACCGACGCCTACCAGACGAACCGCAACCTGCTGCTGGACAGCGAGTCGGAGACGGTCAGCATCCCGCAGCTCGAGATCGGCGCCAACGACGTGGCCTGCTCGCACGGGTCGACCACGGGACCGGTGCCCGAAGACCAACGCTTCTACCTGATGAGCCGCGGCATGCCGCCGGAAGTGGCGGAGCACCTGCTGGTGACCGGCTTCCTCTACGAGGTGACGAGCCGCGTGACGCTGCCGAAGGCGGCGCAGTACGTCGAGCGCGTGGTGCAGGCCAAGCTGGGCGTGCCCGGCGTCAAGGAGAAGCTGTGACCGCGACCCGTCACGACGTGGGCGCCGAGGCCGACTTCGTCGAGGATACGCTCACGCCGGTCACGATCGAGGGACAGGCCGTGGTGGTCGCCAAGCAGGGGGGCCGCGTCTACGCGGTCCCCGACCGCTGCACCCACGCCAAGTTCCCGCTCAGCGACGGCGAACTGCTGCCGGGCAAGATCAAGTGCATCCATCACGGTGCGACGTTCGACCTCGAAACGGGGCGAGCCACCATGCCGGCGATCAAGAAGCTGCGCCTGTACGACGCGGCCGTCGAGGACGGCCGCGTGATCATTACGCTGCAGCAGGCCTGACGCGTCACGCCCCGGGGGCGGGATCCAAGCAGGTCAACACCGTCACGCGGGCCTGCACGTGCTTCGGCGCGAGCCCCTCGCTGGTCTTGAAGCCCAGCCCCACGCGGCTGGGCTCGATGTGCAGCAGTTCCGCCAACGTGCGCTGAATCGTCAGTCGGTGGGGACCCAAGGGTGGCCGATCCATCGTGATCACGGCGGCGACGTTCACCACGCGCGTGGTGCCGACCTGGTCCGCGATCCGGTGCTGCACCGTCTGCAAGATCACCTGGCTGGCCAGGTTGGCGTAGTTCGGGTTGCTGGGCGGAAAGTACTGACCGATGTCGCCCAGGCCCCACGCCGCCAGCAGCGCGTCGCAGAGCGCGTGCAGCAGCGCGTCGCCGTCGCTGTGCGCGGCCGCCCCTACCGGAGCGTGCGGGATCTCGACCCCGCCCAGCCACAAACGCACGCCCTCTTGCAGGGCGTGCGCATCTTCGCCGAATCCGACCCGGAATGCGTCCACGAGCGCCATCGTACCCGGACGCGGCACGTGGCATGATGACGCGCATGCCGTTCGCCGCGGGCGTCGCCCTGCTGACCCTGATCACCGTGCTCTGGGGCAGCACCTTCGTGGTGGTCAAGGACGTCCTCGACGTGATGCCCGTGCCGCTGCTACTGGCGCTCCGCTTCACCGTGGCGGCGCTCTGCTTCGCCTGGGTGCGCTGGGATCCGCGCGCTCTGCGTCCCGCCATGACGCTGGGGCTGCTGGCGTTCGCCGGGTTCGCCACCCAGACCATCGGGCTGTCGATCACGACCGCATCGAAGGCTGCCTTCCTCACCGGGCTGTCGGTCGTGATCACGCCGATGGTCGCGTCCGCCGTCTTCGGCACGCGGGTGCCCGGTCGCGCCTGGTCGGCCGCGGCCGTGGCGCTGGCGGGGTTGGGCCTGATGACGCTGCGTGGGGGAGAGGCGAGCGGCGTGAACGTCGGCGACGCCGTGGTGCTGCTCTGCGCCCTGGCGTACGCCGCCTACATCGTGCAACTGGGGCGCGTGGCCGGGGACGCCCACGGCATGGCGCTCGCCGGCGTGCAGCACCTGCCGATGGCGGCGCTGGCGTGGCTCTGGGCGATTCCGCACCTGGGCGCGATCCCGCAGCTGCCGGCGTCCGCCTGGTGGGCGGTGGCGTACCTCGCCGTGATCTGCACGGCGTTGATCGCGGTGCTGCAGGTCTACGCCCAACGGGTGGTGCCGTCGCACCTCGCAGCGCTGATCTTCGTGCTGGAACCGGTCTTCGCCGCGGCGTTCGCCTGGGTGTGGCTGGGCGAACGGTTGGGCGCCGCCGGTTGGACCG
>JBBDSD010000170.1:5559-7824 GCA_040905065.1 Trueperaceae bacterium
GGGGGCCGCCCTGGTGGTGCTGGCGATGGCGATCGCGACGGTGCGCCCCAGGAGGGGACCGCCTACGGACGGGCCGCTCAGTCGTTCTGCAGCAGCTTGTCCACCACGCTCCGATCCTCCAACGTACTGACGTCGCCGGACAGCTCCTGGCCCGACGCCACCGACCGCAGCAGACGCCGCATGATCTTGCCGCTGCGCGTCTTCGGCAGCGCATCGGTGAATTGGATCAGGTCCGGCTTCGCGATCGCGCCGATCTCCTTGGCGACGTGATCGCGCAAGGCGACGCGGAGGCGATCACTGCCCTTCCGCTCCCCTTCGAGCGTCACGAAGGCGACGATGCCCTGCCCCTTCACCTCGTCCGGACGTCCGACCACTGCGGCCTCGGCGACCGCCTCGTGCGACACCAGGGCCGACTCGACCTCCATCGTGCCCAAGCGGTGGCCCGAGACGTTCACCACGTCGTCCACGCGCCCCATGATCCAGAAGTACCCGTCGGCGTCCTTGCGGGCCCCGTCGCCCGCGAAGTAGGCGTGCGGAATCTCGCTCCAGTAGGTGTTCTTGTAGCGATCGTCGTCACCGTACACGGTACGCAGCATCGACGGCCAGGGACGCTTCACGATCAGGTAGCCCCCCTCGTCGGCGGGGACCTCGTTCCCTTCGACGTCGACCACGGCCGGCTCGACCCCGAAGAACGGCAGGCCGGCCGATCCGGGCTTGGCGTCGTGCGCGCCCGGCAACGTCGTCAGCATGATCGAACCCGTCTCCGTCTGCCACCAGGTGTCCACCACCGGGCAGCGATCGCCGCCGATCACGCGCCGATACCACATCCACGCCTCGGGGTTGATCGGCTCGCCGACCGTGCCCAGCAGCCGCAGGCTGCCCAGATCGTGCCGCCCGGGGTGGGCGTCGCCCAGCTTCATGAACGCCCGGATCGCGGTCGGCGCGGTGTAGAACACCGACGCCTTGTACCGATCGACCAGCTCCCACATGCGGTCGGGAGCGGGATGCGTGGGCGCACCCTCGTACATGACCTGCGTGGCGCCGTTCAGCATCGGCCCGTAGACGATGTAGCTGTGCCCCGTCACCCAGCCCACGTCGGCGGTGCACCAGAACACGTCGTTCGGCTTCAGGTCGAACACATGCTTGGTCGACAGGTACGTGCCGACCATGTACCCACCGGTGGTGTGCAGCACGCCCTTCGGCTTGCCGGTCGAGCCGCTGGTGTAGAGGATGTAGAGCGGATGCTCGGCGTCCAGCGGCTCGGCGGGGCAGTCCGGCGACGCCTTCTTGGTCAGGTCGTGCCACCAGTGGTCGCGTCCCGGTTCCATGTCGACGTCGCTCTCCGTGCGGCGCACGACGATCACCGATTCGACCGAGGGGCACCGCGCGAGCGCCTCGTCCACCGCCGGCTTGAGCGGCAGCACCTTGCCTCGCCGGAAGCCGCCGTCGGCGGTCACGACCAACTTCGCGTCGGCGTCCACGATGCGGTCGCCCAACGCTTGCGCGCTGAACCCCCCGAACACCACGCTGTGCGGCGCGCCGATCCGGGCGCACGCTAGCATCGCGATCGCCGCTTCCGGAATCATCGGCAGGTAGATCGCCACCCGGTCGCCCTTGCGCACGCCGCGCGCCTTGAGGACGTTCGCGAAGGTGCCGACCTCGCGCAGCATGTCGGCGTAGGTCAGCACGCGCCGGTCCCCCGGCTCGCCCTCCCAGAAGTAGGCGACCTTGTTGCCCAGGCCGGCCTCGACGTGCCGATCGAGCGCGTTGTGGCTCAGGTTGGTGGTGCCGCCCGCGAACCAGCGAGCGAACGGCTCGTTCCACTCGTGGACGGCGTCCCAGCGGCGGAACCAGTGCAGTTCCGAGGCGACCTCCGACCAGAACGCCTCCGGTTCGTCCAGCGAACGGCGGTACATCGCTTCGTACTGCGCCGCGTCGCCGAAGTGCGCGTTGCGCCGGAACGTCGCGGGCGGCTGGAACCGCCGTCCCTCCTGCAGGATTGATTCGATGCGTTCGGACATGGGGCCTCCTCCTTGATCGAGCGTCGCCGAGACGGTGCCTCCGACGCCCGGACGTGGGCGCCGCGCGTCGGACGCCGTTCTTGGAGCTACGGACGTGACCCAGCGAGCATACCGCAGGCGCCGTTCGGCACGCGGATCGGCCGGTGATCGGCAGCGTCGCGCCTCAGCGGTCGCCGCGCCCCGGAAGCCAGCGGCGCGGCAGCCGCCAGCCGTCGGCCGTGACCAGCACGAACACCGCCACCAC
>JBBDSD010000171.1:0-7795 GCA_040905065.1 Trueperaceae bacterium
CAGGGCGTAGACGGCGTCGAACGGCGCCTGCCACGTCACCACGCCGGGGTCGACGTGCAGCTCGCTCCGTTCCGCCTCGGGAACGATCTCGCCGATCTCCTCGGCCAGCAGCGACTCGAGCCCCAGGGCGCAGGCCCCGCGAAAGGTCCAGCGGTCGTTCCAGACGTGGCGCTTGACGGCGCGGAGGAGGGCGGCTCGGGAGGGCGGGGAGCGCATGGGCATCGGTCCTCGATCGTACGCCTTCGGCGGCCGGGTTCGAACCGGCCCCGCGACCGGTGCCACGTAGACTGGTGGCGATGCCGACGTCCGGACGTTCCCGTACGGTCGCCGCCTGCCTCGTGAGCGCCGCGCTGCTGCTCGCGATGCTGGCGACGCCGATGCGGATCGGATCCGCCGCTGGGCACGATGCACGGTGGTCGACCCCGCATGCGGGTCCCGTGGGTCCGGACCGGAGTTCCCCGAACGACCACGACCGCCACGACGATCCGTTCTGTACGCGCTGCCTGTGGTGGATCGCGACCGTCGATCCTCCAAATCCCACCGTGGGCGCTCCGAGGAGCCTGGTCGTCGTCAGCCGGCCGGTCGTGGCGGACGCGGGACACCCGCTCCCATCGCAGGCGAAGCGGCTCGGATCGCGGGCGCCTCCCGCGCGGGGCTGACCCACCCCGAACTCTGTCCTGCTCGAACACTGTCTTCCTAGAACACCGTCTTCCTCGCATCCTGCCGTCTCGACCTCGGTCGAGCTCGGAACCGTGCCCCGCACGGTAGGAGTTTCATGTCCCCTCGATCGGCATCCCCCTTCGTTACGTCCACCCCCACGCGCTTCCGCACGCACGGCCGCAGCGAGCCCGTTCCTCGGGCCGCCCGGCCGTACCGTCGCCTGCAGGCGTTGGCGCTCATGGTCACCGTCGCGCTCGTCGCGTCGTTCGCCGTCGCGCACCAGACGCGCACCGTCGGTCCCGACGACGGCCCCCGCTACGTCCTGGTGTTCGGCATGCTGAACGAGCCGGCCTTCACGAACGTGCGGAGCGGCATCGACCTGATCGTCCGCGACGAGGACGGCGACGCGGTCCCCGGCCTGGCCGGCGCCCTTCGACTCACCGTCACCGCTCCGACCGGCGCGGTGCGCGAGGTCCAGCTGCGCGCCGCGCACGGCCGCGCGGGCGCGTACGTCGACGATCTGATCTGGACGGTGCCCGGCGTGTACGAGGTCCGCATTCGCGGCTTCGTCGGCGACCTCGAGATCGACGAGCGCTTCGAAACGCACGAGGTGCGCGACCTGCACGAGATCCGGTTCCCGTGACCGCGCGCGCCTTCGTACGCTCCGCGTCGCGGCGCAGCGCGGTGATGGCGCTCCTTCTGGCGCTGGCGACGTCGGCCTGGGCGCATACGCGCCTGGACGCGTCGCAGCCCGAGCGGGACGCCGTCCTGGACGCTCCGCCGGAAGCGATCGTGCTTCGCTTCAGCGACGCCTTCGATCTACGCTTCAGCCGCTTCGTTCTGATCCGCATCGCGGACGACGACGCGTTGGGGCCGGACGATCTCCAGCGGCTGCACGGGGTGGCGTCCCAGGTCGATCTCGACGATCCGGAGCTCGATCCGGTCGACGTCGAACTGGTCGCGGACGGCGACCGGACCAGCGAGGTGGTGCTCCGTCCCGCCGTGCCGCTGCCGGCCGGCGCATGGCTGGTCGCGTGGCGCGTCCTGGCGTTGGACGGGCACGTGATGCACGACCGGCTGCTGTTCGTGACGACCGGCGACGGACCGGACGCATGACCGACCTGGCGGACGCGCTCGTGCGCGCCGCCGGGTACCTCGCGAGCGTCGCGCTGCTGGCGGTGCCGGTCGCGCGACGCCTGCTGCCGGCGGAAGCGTGGAAGGACCTGGCGGGACCGCTGGCGACCTGGGCACGGCGGACGTGTCCGGTCGTGATCGTGGCCGGCATCGTGCTGCTCGCGACCTCGGCGACCGAGCCGGTGCTGACGATCCGGTCGCTGCTGGGACGCGTACCGTTCGATCTTCTGCTCGACTTCGTGCGCGACACGACCAGCGGCCGCGCGGTCCTGGTCCGGGCGGCGTCCGCGCTGGTGCTGACCGTCCTCGTCCTGCGTTCGCTTCCGCCACGTTCGCCACCGGGTCGGGGTGCCACGCTGGGAACCTCCCTCGCCGCCGTAGCCCTGTTCGCCAGCTTCGCCTACGCCGGGCACGCAGCGGTCATGGACGGCTTCGCGCCGATTGCCGCGGCGGTGGTTCATATGGCGGCCGCGACCGTGTGGGTCGCAGCGGTCGCGCTGTTGGCCGTCCTGCCGATCTGGCGTCGCGACCGACGGTCCCTGCTGCGCGTCGCGGTCGCACGCACCTCGCGCATCGGCGTGGCGGCGGTGGCGACGCTCGCCGCGACGGGGTCGTACGCGACCACCTTGCACGTCGGTTCGTGGGACGGCCTGACGGGAACGGCGTACGGGATCGCCTGGTGGGTCAAGATCGGCGCCGTCCTCGTGACCGTAGGCATCGCGGCGGTGCAGCGCCTGCACCACCTTCCCGCGCTCGGCCGACGACCGTCCTCGGCGCCGCGTCCGGGCTTCCGGACTCTGCTGGCGATCGAGGCGGTCGTCCTGGCGGCGGTACTGCTGATCACCTCGGTCCTGGCGACGCGCGCGCCCCCGCACTGACGCCTGCGCGGTAGCCCGGTTTCGTTCCGCTGCGGGTATTCGCACCCCGGTCCGATCTTGTATACTTCTCGCATGTTCGCCGTACGAGGGGTCGAGCGCACCGTCGCATCCGTGCGGATCGAGGCGACCCCCGGTCGGTTGGTCGACCAGTCCGACGTCGACGCTCTCGTGATCGAGGTGGGGCCGCATCTGGAACGCGGCACCGGTCCGTCGGGCGCGGTGCACGGGGCCGCCGGCCCCGGCCTCGCCGACGAAGCGCGACCGCTCGGTCCGATTCCCGCCGGTCGCGTGGTCCGCACCGCGGGCCACGCGCTGTCCGCTCGCTTCGTGATCCACGCGGTCTGTCCGATCTTCGACCGTCGCGATCGCAACGCCCAGCTCCTGGCCGATGCGCACCGGGCCGCCTTGTACGAGGCGGACGCCGCCGGCGCCGCCTCGCTCGCGCTTCCGGCCCTCTGCATCGGCCCGTACGGCTACCCGCCCAAGCGCGCCGCTGCGATCGCCGTCAGCGCCGTCCTCGACGCAGCACCGACCCTGTCGTCGCTGCACTGCGTGCGGTTCGTACTGCACGACGATGCGTGCCTAGATGCGTACGCCAGCGAACTCCGCGACGCCGAGGCCTGACCTTCCCAGCGGGCGGCCTTCACGTCGCTCGATCGTCCCGAGCCGTGACCGCCGGCCGGCCGTACATCCGTCGCTCCCGCCAGGAGATGTAGCTGCCGCTCGCAACGATCACGGCGATCCCGACCCAGCTATAGACGTCGGGCAGGTCGCCAAACCAGAGGTAGCCGACGACGGTCGCCATCACGATTTCGGAGTACCCGACGGGGGCCAGCCAGGCTGCGGGCGCACGGTCGAACGCCTCGATGATCAGCAGGTGCGCCGTGGCGCCGCACAGGCCCAGCAGGACCATCCAGGACAGTTGGACCCAACTCAGCGGCTCCCACCAGAACGCGACCGCCAGGCTGGTGAGGATCGTGCCGACCAGGGCAGTGTAGCCGAGCGTGAGCAGGGGCGGGGCGCTGCCGGCCAGGCGGCGGGTCACGATGAAGTAGAAGGCGTTGACGGTGCCGGCCCCCAGGCCCAGCAGGGCGGCGGCGCCGAACACGCCGCTGCCGGGCCGCACGATGATCAGCACGCCGGCGAAGCCGACGGCGACCGCCAGCATGCGACGCCAGCCTATCGGTTCGCCCAGCAGTCGGGGAGCGAGGGTCGTGACCACCAGGGGCGACACGAAGAACAGCGCCAGCGTGTCGGCGATCGGGAGGAAGCGCAGCGACGCGAAGAAGAGGACCGTGCCGGTCAGCAGCAGCACGCCCCGCAGCAGTTGAGCGCCTACCTGTTCGGGAATCCAGCGTCGCGGTCCGAAGCGGATCAGCAGGACGGGGAGAAGGAGCGCGAAGTGGAAGGTGTAGCGGGCCCAGACCACCTGCCCCAACGGCAGGTCCTGCATCAGGTGCTTGGCGATGCCGTCCTGGACCGGAAGGATCGCCATGGCGGCCACCATGGTCGCGACCCCCGCGGCCAGTCGGGCGGGGGGCGGGTCGGGGCGGGCCATGAGCGCAGACGCTAGCACGGAGTGGACCGCCGTCGCGCGTCGGCGGCCTTGCGCAAAGAATCAAGAGATCGCACTACCCCTGCGCCGCCTCCAGCGACGCTTCGACGATCCCGGTCGCCTGCTCGACCTGCGCGTCGGCCTTCATGGCGCGGGCGTCGCCGACCGGTCGCCGGGGACGCAGGGGACGGTACGTACCTGGGACGGTACCGCAGCCGGCCCCCGGACCGTCACATGGCCAGGCACGCTCGCAACGCCCGCACGTCCGGCAGCGACAGGTCCGGCCGGGGCGCGGGATCGCGCAGGCTGCGGAGGTCGCCCCCGACGTGCACCGTGGTGAGGCCGGCGGCGATGCCGCCGGCGATGTCGGAGTCCAAGGTGTCGCCCACCATCACCGCTTGATCCCGGTCGACGCCGAAGCGTCGGAGGGCGGCGTCCAGGAAGAAGCGCGACGGTTTGCCGACCACCTCGACCTCGATGCCGGCGGCGGTGGCCAGGGCCGTCGCCAGGGCGCCTGCGCCGGGCAGGATGCGACCGTTCGCGACCGGCACGCGCAGATCCACGTTGAGCGCCAGCAGCGGCGCCCCGCGCAGCAACGGTTGCAGCGCGTCCGCCAGGTCGTCGTAGTGGAGCTGCGGATCTCGGCTCAGCAGCACCAGCTCGGCCCGGTCGGGATCGTTGGTCACCTCGGTCAGTTCGGCGACGGCGGCACGCAGGTCGGCCTGGCCGATCACGAACGTCGCGGGGCGGGCCAGCATGCGCGGGTGCTCGGCCAACGCTTCGACCGGCATCAGCACCTGATCCGACGTCGCCGGAATCCCCAGGCGGGTGAGCTTCTCGGCGATCTGGTGGCTGCGGCCGCTGCTGATGTTCGTCACGAAGCCGACGGTGCGGCCGCTGGCACGCAGGTCGCGCACCAGCTCCGCCGCGCCGTCGGCCAGGTCGTCGCCGAACCAGATGCAGCCGTCCAGATCGAACAGCAGGCTGCGCTTGCGCGCGAGCGATCCGTCGCTCACCGGATCGCCTCGCGAATCTTGGCGGACACCCATTCCGAACCGATCACCAGCACCACGATCAGCGCGAAGATGACGGACACCTGGTTCCAGGCCAACGAGTTGATGCTGGCGTCCAGCTGCAGTCCGATGCCGCCCGCGCCGACCAGGCCCACGACGGTGGATTCGCGGATGTTGATGTCCCAGCGGTAGACGCTGATGCCGGCGAAGGCGGGCATCACCTGCGGCACGATGCCGTAGCTGGTCACCTGCGCACCGCTGGCGCCGGTGGCGTTGAGCGCCTCCAGCGGCCTGGGATCGGTCTCCTCGATCGCTTCGAACAGCAGCTTGCTGCAGAACCCGATCGAGCGCAGGCCGATCGCCAGGATGCCGGCCAGGACGCCGGGTCCGATGATGCTCACCAGCAG
Organism: Trueperaceae bacterium; assembly: GCA_040905065.1. Taxonomy (GTDB): domain Bacteria; phylum Deinococcota; class Deinococci; order Deinococcales; family Trueperaceae; genus SLSQ01. The sequence goes on from JBBDSD010000171.1 coordinate 5,648, forward strand.
AAGCGCCCAGATGAGCGAGTTGACGGAGCGGCTGAACACGATGACGAACAGCGCGGCCGCCCGCACGGTCGGGTGCGGCGTGGTGTTGCGGGCGGCCAAGAACGCCACCGGAACGCTGATGATCAGCGCCATCAGGGTGCCCAGGGTCGCGATGTTGATGGTGTCCCAGAGGGCGGACCACAGTTGGTTCGCGTACGCCCAACGGGGCGGGAACATGCGGTCGACCAGGTCGGCCGCCTGTTGCGGCGCGTCGACCACGAAGAACCAGAGCGTCTGTCCCGAAATGAAGCGGAAGCAGATCAGCAGGATCACCAGGCCGGCGATCCACGCCAACCAGGTCACCAGCGCCTGCCGCGGCGTGCGCTTGCGCCAGATCGGGACGCCGTCGCGTTCGCTCACCGGCACGTCACTGCACCCGCTTTCGAATGATGCCGGAGGCGTACTCCGTCATGAACACCAGAGCCACGATCACCAGGATGATGGCGGCGGTGGTGCTGTACTCGTAGCGCGAAATCGAGGTGTTGAGCGCGCCGCCGATGCCGCCCGCCCCGACGATGCCGATCACCGACGATTCGCGGAAGTTGATGTCCAGGCGATAGACGGACAGCCCGATGAAGCGCGGCATGATCTGCGGCACCACGCCGAACCCCATCTGCTTGCTCCAGCCGGCGCCGGTGGCGCGGATCGCTTCGAGCGGGCGAGCGTCGATGTCCTCGATGTCCTCGGCGAGGAGCTTGCCCAGGAAGCCGATGGTGGCGAAGGCGAGCGTGAGCACGCCGGCCAACGGTCCGAAGCCGACCATGACCACGAAGAAGATGGCGATCACGATCTCCTGGAACGAGCGGGAGACGGCGATGAACGAGCGGCAGAACAGATAGACCGGCAACGGTGCGATGTTGCGGGCGGCGCCGAACGCGAACGGGATGCTGAGCATGATGCCCAGTACGGTGGCGACCACCGTCATGGTGAGGCTCTCGAGGATGCCCTCCACGATGAACGACCAGCGCGATACGAAGTCCGGCTGCAGGAAGCCGGCGAACAGGATCTGCACCCGCTCCATCCCGCGGATCACGCGTTGAAGGTCGACGTCGACGGTGCTGAACGCCAGCACCAGATAAAAGAGCGCGCCCAGATACAGGGCCCACCGCCACCAGGGACTGGGAATCAGCGGGGGCGGGCGCCACCGACCGGCCGCGGGGTCGTGCTGAGGGCGCGTCACGGCGCTCCGGCGACCCCGCCGCGTGGCAGCACGTCGAGCGGATCGTCTTCGTCGTCGTCCGCGTCCTCGTCCCCGTCGCGCTTGGCGGGAGCGGTCCAGTCCTCCTCGCCGTAGATCTCGGTGAGGACCTCTTCGCCGAGGTCGGCGGGCGGACCGTCGAACACCACCTTCCCTTCGCGCAACCCCACGACGCGCTCCACGAACTGGGTGGCGAGCGCCACGTCGTGAATGTTGATGATGGCGGCCAGGTCGTTCTCGCGGGCCAGCTCGATCAGCAGGCGCATCACCTGGCGCGAGGTCTTGGGGTCCAGACTGGCGGTCGGTTCGTCGATCAGCAGGATCTTCGGATCCTGCAGCAGGGCGCGGGCGATGCCGACGCGTTGGCGTTGCCCACCGGAGAGCTGGTCGGCCCGCTTGTCGACCTGCTCCTCGATGCCGACGCGCTTCAGCAGATCGAAGGCGCGGGCGACGGTCGCGGGCGGGAAGCGACGGAAGTACGAGGCCCAGAAACCGACGCTGCCCAGCTGACCGGACAGCACGTTCTCCATCACGGTGAGGCGATCGACCAGGGCGTGCTCCTGGAAGATCATGCCGATATCGACGCGGGCGCGGCGGAGCGCCGTCTTGCCCAATCGCGTGAGGTCGACGTCGGCGAGGCGGATGCTGCCTTCGGTCGGTTCGACCAGGCGGTTGACGCAGCGGATCAGGGTGCTCTTGCCGGCGCCCGACGGGCCGATGAGCGCCATGACCTGGCCTGAGGGAACGCTCAGATCGACGCCCTGCAACGCGATCTCGTGGCGTCCGTAGCGTTTGACGAGTCCTTCGATCTCGAGAATGGCGGTGTCTCCTGTCCTGAGGGGAGGGCGGAGGCGGTGCGGACGTCCGCGACGGCCCGTCGCGGCGACGCGCGTAGGGGGGGGGGGGGGGGG
>JBBDSD010000172.1:0-1307 GCA_040905065.1 Trueperaceae bacterium
CGGTGGCGTTGACCCGCCTGCGCCAGGGTGCGCCCGGCTCGGTCGTGGCCGACGATCAACGGGCCGGGACCGACGTCGCCTGCGACGCCGCTGCGTTCCTGCAGGCGCTGGATCGCGGCGAGCGGGACGCGGCGCTCGACCTGTACGAGGGGCCGTTCCTGGACGGTGCCGAGCCGCCGCGTCTCGGTACGGAGCTGGAGGAGTGGATCTGGACGCAGCGCGAGTTCCTCGCCACGCAGGCGCTGCGGGCCCGACTGGATCGGGCGGAAGCGATCGCGATCGACGGCGACCTCGACGCGGCGGGCGAAGAGGCCGCGAGCGCGTGGGCCGTGCGCGGCGCCACGCCGGAGCCGGAGGACCTGGTGCGGTTGTACACGCTGCTGCTGGCGGCGGACCGGGTGGACGCCGGGCGGGTGCGCCGCGAAGCGATCGAGCTGGGCCTCGACCCGGAGCGCGACCTCCCCGGGAACGCCGCCTCCGCGCGGCGACGGCTGGATCGCCGTAGCGTGCGCGGATTGGTGGGCGGGGAGCGGGACCTGCCGATCCGAAGCACCGGCTTCGTGGGGCGCGAACCGGAACGGGCCCAGGTCGCCGATCTGCTGGACCGTCCGGGACCGACGATCACCACGCTGGCCGGTCCTCCCGGCGTCGGCAAGTCCCGCCTGGCGCTGCAGGTCGCGCACGATCTGCACGCTACCGAGGCGCGGCCCGACGGCGTGCGCTTCCTCGAGCTCGCGGCCGTGGACGATCCGGGCGCCCTGGCCGCGCACGTCGCGGAAGCGCTCGGCTGGGACGGGCCGTCCAGCGAGCGCGAGGCGCTGGAGCGGTTGGCGACCGGGCTGCGCGGTCGCGCTCCGCTGCTGGTCCTCGACGAAGCGGAACACCTCGCGCACGATGCGTCGGCGTTCGCCCGCCTGGCCCGAGCCGGCCCCGACGCCGCCTGGCTGATCACCAGCCGCGTGCGCCTGGGCCTCGCGTGCGAGCGGATCGTCCCGGTCCGGGGGCTCGCCCATCCGGAGCCCGGCACGGGCCGCGACGAAGGCGCGCTCCGGTTCGACGCCGTCGACCTGTTCGTGCGTCGGGCGCGGCGCCTGACGCCCGGCTTCGAGCCGAGCGACGACGACCTCCCGGCGCTGCTTCGGATCTGCGCCCAGGTCGAGGGCCTGCCGCTCGCGATCGAGCTGGCCGCCGCCTGGACCCGCGCCATGCCGCCGGCCCAGATCGCCGACGAGCTGGAGCGCGGCATCGAGCTGCTGTCGACGACCGCCGAAGACGTCCCGCCACGGCATCGCAGCGTGCGCGCCGCC
>JBBDSD010000173.1:0-1305 GCA_040905065.1 Trueperaceae bacterium
CACCGACGTCGGTCACCTGACCGACGGCGGCGATGAGGGCGAGGACAAGCTCGCGAAGCGCGCGGCGCTGGAGCGGCTGGAACCGATGGAGGTTGCCGAGAAGTACTTCTGGTCGTACTTCGACGCCATGGCGAAGCTGAACGTGCGCCGCCCCAGCGTGGTGCCGCGCGCCACCGGCCACATCCCCGAACAGATCGCCCTGGTCCGGCAGTTGCTGGACATTGGGCTGGCGTACGAACGCGACGGCAACGTCTACTTCGACGTCTCCGCCTGGCGCGACTACGGCGAACTGTCCGGGCGCGATCCGAGCGACCTGGTGGAAGGGACGCGCGTCGAGGTGCGCGGCGACAAGGCCGACCCGCGCGACTTCGCGCTCTGGAAGCGTGCCGACCCGGAGCACCTGATGCGCTGGTCGTCGCCGTGGGGCGAAGGATTCCCCGGCTGGCACCTGGAGTGCTCGGTGATGAGCACCAAGTACCTGGGCGACGAGTTCGACGTGCACGGAGGCGGCCTCGACCTGATCTTCCCGCACCACGAGTGCGAGCTGGCGCAGGCGCGTGGGGTCGGCAAGCCGTTCGCGCGTACCTGGATGCACTGGAACATGATGACGCTGGACGGCGAGAAGATGTCGAAGTCGAAAGGGCATTTCGTCACGCTGGACGACCTGTTCGCCGAGTACGAGCCGGCGGTGATCCGTTTCCACCTGCTCAGAAGCCACTACCGCAGCGTCAGCGACTTCTCGGTCGAGGCGCTTCGCGGATCGCGGCAGGGACTGCACCGGTTGCGGGAGGCGCACGCGCTGCTGCGCGACCGCGCCGGCGACGCGGAACCGGAGCCGGGCTTCGCGGACGAGGCGCGCACCGCCTTCGGCGAAGCGATGGACGACGACCTGGCCACGCCGCAAGCGGTCGCAGCCCTGTTCGGCCTAGCGCGCGCCGCGCAACGCGAAGCGGCGGGCCTGAGCCCGGCTGCGGCCGCGGACGGCGCCGATGCGTTCGAGACGCTGCTGGGTCGCGTGCTGGGCGTCGAGCTCGCCTCGCCGGAACACAACGACGCCGCCGCGCGCGAACGCATCGCCGGCCTTGCGGAGCTGGTGCTCGAACAGCGCGAGGAGGCTCGGGCGCGGCGCGATTTCACCGCTGCAGACGCGCTGCGTGATCGCTTGACGGACCTGGGGATCGCGGTCGAGGACACCCCCGACGGTCCGCGCGTACGCCTGGCCTGACCGGGCTCCGGCCGGCGCCGGCCCGGCCGGATCGCCGGAGGTGCACGGGCGTCGCCCAGGCGGGGGGGGAGCGGTCGCCG
>JBBDSD010000174.1:0-7762 GCA_040905065.1 Trueperaceae bacterium
CTCTTCCAGGTACTCCTGCAACGATCCGAACAGGCGCGGATCGTCTACCGCGCGCCGTTCCGCCAGCGAGATCGCCAGCGACTGCCGGGCCGCGTCCGCCAGCACCAGCTCCGACACCTGGTCGGTCATCGCCACCAGCAGCCGGTTGCGTTGCACCTCCGACAGGTCGCCGTTTGCCACCAGCGGCTGCAGCAGGATCTTGATGTTGACCTCGCGGTCGCTCATGTCGACCCCACCGACGTTGTGGATCGCGTCGGTGTCCAGACGCACGCCGCGGCGGGAGGCCTCGATGCGGCCCAGCTGGGTGAAGCCCAGATTGCCACCCTCGCCGATCACGCGGCATCGCAGCTCCGTAGCATTGACCCGCACGCCGTCGTTGGCGCTGTCGCCCACGTCCGCGTGCCGTTCGTTGCTGGCCTTGACGTAGGTGCCGATGCCGCCGTTCCAGAGCAGGTCGACCGGCATGCGCAGAATCGCGCGGATCAGGTCCTGCCCGGAGAGGGCCTGCGCCTCGACCCCCAGCATGGCGCGCACCTGGGGCGAGAGCGGGATCGACTTCGAGGAGCGCGGGAACACGCCGCCGCCCTCGCTGATCACGTCGCGATCGTAGTCGTTCCACGACGACCGCGGCAGCTGGAAGAGCCGCTCGCGCTCCCGGTACGACGCCTCCGGATCCGGATCGGGATCGAGGAACACGTGCAGGTGATTGAAGGCGGCTTGCAGGCGCAGGGTGCGGGCGTGCAGCAGGCCGTTGCCGAACACGTCGCCGGACATGTCGCCGATGCCGGCGACGGTGACCAGGTCGCTGCGCACGTCGACGCCGATGGCGGCCAGGTGCCGCTCGACGCTCTCCCAGGTGCCGCGGGCGGTGATGCCCTCCTTCTTGTGGTCGTAGCCTTGGCTACCGCCGGACGCGAACGCGTCGCCCAGCCAGAAGCCGTGCGCGGCGGACACCTCGTTGGCAGCGTCGCTGAAGGTGGCGGTGCCCTTGTCGGCCGCGACCACCAGGTACGGGTCCGGATCGTCGTGGATCACCAGGCCGCTCGGGTGCACCACCTCGTCGCCCACCCGGTTGTCGGTCAACTGCAGCAGCGCACCGACGTAGGCGCGGTACTGCCGCTCGACGTAGGCGCGCAGCGCGTCGCGCTCCTCGGGCACGTGCTTCACGACGAAGCCGCCCTTCGACCCGACCGGGACGATCACCGCGTTCTTCGTCATCTGGGTCTTCATCAGGCCCAGCACCTCGGTACGGAAGTCGTCCGGACGGTCCGACCAGCGGATGCCGCCGCGCGCCACCAGACCGCCACGCAGGTGGGTGCCTTCCACCCCGAAGCCGCACACGCCGATCTCGAACAGCGGCCGCGGATCGGGCATGGTGCCCACCTGGGCGGAGACGATCTTGAACGCGATCGGCGAGGCGCCGGTGTAGTAGTTGGTGCGGACGCTGGCGCGCATCAGGTCGTGCAGCCCGCGCAGCACGCGGTCCTCCGGCAGCGACGCGACCGATCCGAGCGCCTCGTGGAACGCCTCCTCGGCGTCGGCCATGGCGCGGTCCCGCTCGCCGTTAGCGCGGCCGGGCCCGCCTGCGCGTTCCGGATCGAAGCGCGCCGCGAAGTAGCCCAGCAGCGCCCGCACCGCGTTCGGGTGCGCCAAAAGCACGTCGTTGACGAAGCTGCGGCTGGTCTCGGCGTTCAACTGCGCGAAGTACATCTGGTAGGTGCGCAGCAGCGCCACCTCGCGCAGGCTGGCGCTTGCCCCCAGCACCAGGCGGTTCAGGCGGTCGCTGTCGACCGCGCCCTGCAGCAGCGTGGCCAGCGAGGCGATGACGCGCTCCCGGTCGCGACGCACGTCGATCGCGCCGCCGCTGCCCAGGTCCTGCACGCGGAACACGTCGATGCCGCGCCAGCCGTCGGGGCAGCGCATCGGGTAGGCGACCTGCTCCAGCACCCGCATGCCCAGGTTCTCCAGAATCGGCAGCACGTCCGACAGGACCAGCGTGGCCCGCTGGTGGTAGACCTTCGCTAGCGTGACGTCCTCGCCCTTGCGGTCGTCCAGCGGGGCCAGCAGATCCACCCGCACCGCGCCGTGCCCCAGCTGCTCCAGGTTCACCACGTCGCGAAGCGCTTGGGCGGGCGGGACGTCCGCCTTGTACCGTTCGTCCATGGCCGGCATCCACGCCTCGGCCAGCCGTCGGCCTTCGGCGCTGCCGTGCCGATCGATCAACCGGTCGCGGACGTGGTCATCCCAACTGCGGGTGAGTTCGGCGACCTCGCGCTCCAGCTCCCGCACGTCCAGGTCGTCCAGACCCACGTGGGTGACGAAGAAGAAGTGGAAGCGGACCTGGGACTGGTCCTCGCCCATCGCCAGCTGGTAGTCGACGTGCTCGGCCTCCAGGCGGCCGGCCAGCAGCTTCTGGATGCGGCCGCGGACGCGAGCGTTGAACCGTTCGCGCGGCATGATCACCATCAGTCCCAGCCCGCGCTGCAGCGGATCGGGACGCACGGTGAGCTTGACGCCGCGCTCCATCTCCAGCGCCATGACGGTGCGGATGTCGTCGTGCAGCTGGTCGACGTCGGACCAGAACAGTTCGCTGCGCGGCATGGAGTTGAAGACCGTGACGATCTCCTTGTAGTCGTGCGAGCCGGGCTCGGACGCGTCGCGCTCGATCACGCCGCGCAGTTTGCGGCGCAGGATCGGGGTCTCGTCGACGGGGGTGGAGAGCGCCTTGCTGGTGAACAGGCCCACGAAGCGGCGCTCGCCGCGCACGGTGACGCCGTCCGGCAGCTTCTTGACGCCGACGTAGTCCATGCGGGCGGGACGGTGCACGGTCGAGAGCGCGTTGGTCTTGGTGACGATCAACGGCCTGCCACCGGTGACGCGCTCGCGCAGCCCGGCGGGCAGGTCGGCCAGCGGCACCGGCGCGCGGTAGGCGCTGTCGCTCAGCTTGGCCAGGATGCCCAGCGCCGAGTCCGGGTCGGCCTGCAGCTTGGGCTCCTCGTCGGCATCGACGATGTCGTACTCGCGGTAGCCGAGGTACACGAAGTTGTCGTCGTCCAACCACTCGAGGAAGGCGGCGTACTCTTCGAACTCGTCGCGTCGTTCGGGGGCGTCCATGCCGGCCGCCAGGGAGCGCAGATCGGCGGCGACGTCGCGGGCGCGTTCCTGCAGGGGACGGTAGGCGTCGGTCGCCAGCACGACGTCGTTCAGGACGTCTTCGATGCGGGCGCGGACCCGTTCGCGGCGCGCGTCGTCCTCGATCGCCTCGACGAAGTACATTTCGAACGCTTCGGCCTGCCCTCCGCTGCCGCGACGCCCCAGGTCGGCCAGCGTGCCGTCGGGGTGGCGCGCCACGCGGTAGATCGGGTGCAGGAGGTGGTAGAGCTCGACCCCTTCGCGCCGCAGAGCTGCGCGGACGGAGTCCACCACGAACGGTCGGTCGCGCAGTACCAGCCGGACCACCGTGTACGGCGCGTCCCAGCCGTCGGCGTGGAAGGTCGGGTTCCACGCTTCGACCGCGGGGGGATCGCCGCCGCGCTCCTCCAGGTAGCGCAGTCCTCCGCGCGCCATGGCGATCAGCGCGTCGGGATCGAACTCTTCGAGGAACGACGGGTCGGCCTTGTCGAAGAGCTTTTCCGTGAATCGTCCGAGGAAGGGACCGTTCCCGTCCTCGGCGCGTGCGATGCGGCTCCGTACCTGTTCGAGCGTCGCTGGCATGCTTCCGCCTCCTTGTGGCACGCCGGTCCGGCAGCGGTCGGACCGGTCCTCGTTCGGATCAGCGACACCATACCCACCTCGCCGCTCGCGGACGTGCCCGCGGGGGACCGGCCGATAGAATGGCGGTCATGACGCTTCTGGTGACCGCAGCGCTGGTCGCGCTCGATCAAGCGAGCAAGATCTGGGCGCAGGCGGTCCTCCAGGGGGCCAGCGCGCCGTGGCCCGTGATGCCGGGCGTGTCCCTGACGTACGTTCGGAATCCGGGGGCGGCGTTCGGCATGCTGCAGGACCTGGCGCTGCCGGTCGGTCCGCTCACGATCGACGGCACCTTCCTGCTGGCACTGCTGTCGCTGGCGGTGTCGGTCTGGCTGATCCGGCACCTGACGACGGACGACGGACCGTACGACGCTCGGCGCGACATGCTCTCGCGCTCGGCGCTGGTCCTGATCCTGGTGGGGGCGATCGGCAACATGATCGATCGGTTCCGCCTGGGCTACGTGATCGACTTCGTGCACGTCCGGGCGGGGTGGCTGAACGTGCCGGTGTTCAACGTGGCCGATGCGGCGATCAGCTGCGGGGCGGTGCTGCTGTTGGTGGCGACGGTGCGGCCGCGTCGTCGCGCCCAGCGGGCCCCCCAGCGGACCCCAGATGCAGGAACCGACGCCGGCCGGTGAGGTCGGCGTGCACGCCGCTGGGGCGTGCGCCCTGGGCGCGGTCGTTCACCCAGGCTTCTGCGGCGTCCACGTTGCGAGGATCGAGTTCGAACCAGGCGTGCGCGCCGGCCGCCAGGCGTGCGTTTGGCGGGCCCTCGGTCGCCTGGGCCCAGAGCCGGCGGAACGGATCCAGTCCGTCCGGCCCTCCGAACAGGGCGAGCGGCGGGTCGCGGCGCACGTCGGCCGGGAGCCGGTCCGCGTCGCCGTCCGGTAGGTAGGGCAGGTTGGCGACCAGCAGGTCCAGCGTCGGCAGCAGCGTCCGCAGCTCCGCGTGGTGCAGCAGGTCGGCGTGGTGCAGCGTCACGCCGGGCGCGTGCCGCCTCGCGTTGGTGGCGGCCAGGGCCAGGGCGGCCGCATCGACGTCGCTGGCGTGCACGGTGGCGTCCGGTCGGGCGTGTGCCAGCGCGACGGCGATCGCCCCGCTGCCGGTGCCGACGTCCAGCACGCGCGGCGCGGTCCGACCGCGCAGGCTGGCCAGCGCCAGCGCGACCAGCACCTCCGTCTCCACGCGCGGCACCAACGCCTCCGGTCCGGCGGCCAGATCCAACTCGTAGAACCAGACGGCGCCCAGCAGCTGCTGCAACGGCACGCCGGCGGCACGCCCTGCCGTCCACGCCTCCAGGCGGCGCTGGGCGGCGGGGTCCAGCGTGCGTCCTGGATCGGTGAGCCAGCAAAGCCGATCGGCGCCGCTGGCCCGTTCCAGCATCGTCCACGCCTCCGCCTCGGGCGAGGCCACGCCGGCCTGGCGCAGGCGGCGCGCCAGGCGCACGAAGGCGTCCGGTCCTCCGGCGCCGCTCAGTCGACGGGGGCGGGCATGAGCACGACGCGGCGGTCGCGGCCTTCGCCCAGCGATTCGCTGACCACGTCGGGATCGCTGGCGACGGCCATGTGGATCACGCGTCGCTCGCCGGCGCTCATCGGTTCCAGTTCGACCGGTTCGCCCTGCTTGCGGACCTGATCGGCGACGCGCTGCGCTTCCTGACGCAGCCGATCGTCGCGCCGGCGCTTGTACCCCCCGACGTCGACGTTGACGCGCACGGTTTCGTCCCCGGGCCGGTTGACGACGGCGTTGACGATCTGTTCGAGCGCGGCGAGGGTGCGGCCGTTCTTGCCGATCAGCTTGCCGGCGTCGCCGCCGTGAATCTCGGCGGACACCTCGTCGTCGATGCGGGCGACGTCGACGGCGAAGGCCGGATCGAAGTTCAGAAGCAGCTGCACCAGAAACGACTCGGTCCGCTCGCGCGCGTCGCCGTCATCGACGGTGGCGGCGACCGCCTGGGGCGCCTCGAGGTCGGTCGCCTCCGGCTGGCGCGGGCTGGCGTCGTCGTCGGTGGCGATGCCCAGGTCGCTGAGCGTCCGGTCCAGATCGCGTCCGTCATCGGAACCTTGCGTCACGCTACCTGCCTCCCATCAGCCTTTGGCGCCAGCGAGCGCCTTCTTCTTGTCGTTGGCCCGACTGATCAACCAGTACTGCAGCACCTGAATCCCCATCGAGAACACGAAGTAGAGGATCACGCCGGCGGGGAAGGTGAACAGGATGAAGGCGAACACCACGTTGATCAGGATCTGTTGCCGCAGCATCTGCGGGTTGCCGCGCGCCGCGAAGTACGACATGCCGAACATCACGGCGACGTACAGCACCGGCAGGATGAAGAACGGGTCGGCCTGCCCCAGGTCGGGCACCCAGAGGAAGCCTTCGTCGAACTCGAAGTTGACGAACACGCGCCACAAGATGATGAACAGCGGCATCTGCAGCAGGATCGGTAGGCAGCCGCCGGCGGGATTGACGCCCGACTCGCGGTACAGCTTCATCGTCTCCTGCGTGAGCGTCTCGCGGTCGTCCTTGTACTTCTTCTGCAGCGCCTGAATCTTCGGTTGCAGCTCCTGCATCCCGAACATCGACTTGGTCTGGGTGCTGATGAGCGGCCAGATCAGGGCCCGGAACATGAGCGTCAGCACGATGATCGACAGGCCCCAGCTGGGCACGTACTCGTGGATGGTCTCGAGGACCCACAGCACCCCGAGCGAGATGCGGCCCAGGATGTTCGGCCGGAACAGGCCGGGAAGCTCGTGGTAGCCCTCCTGGTAGTAGCGGACCAGTTCGTTGGGTCCCAGGTACGACCCGATCTGCAGGCGGACCTCGTCGCCCTCCCGCCCGCCGAGCGTGCGTTGCAACGCCAGGCGGTCGTCCTCGATCGGGATCGCGGCGTGACCCGGCGCCTCGGGACGCAGGATCATCGCGAAGGCGCGCTGGTTGTCGGCGTTCTGCAGGCTGGCGTAGCTGGGATCCGCCACCGCCTGCGGCAGCGGGCTGGCCGAGAAGGTGCCGGACTCGCCCACGCCGCGCCCGATCTTCACGACCGGATCCTCGGTGTTGCCGATGCCGGGGAACGCCAGTTGCACCACGACCTCGTCATTCGCCTCGTCGGCAGCGTCCACGCGCGTGACGGTCACGTCCCAGAGCAGGGTGTGGTTGATGTTCGACACGCGCACGGTGCGGCGCACCTCGTACGGTCCGGCGCGGTAGGCGAACACGCCCTCGATCTCGGTCTCGTTCAGCGTCCGCCAGGTCGCGTCGATCGCTTCGGGTGCGTGCCGTTCGCCGTCGATCAGCAAGGTGGCGCCGGCGATGACGGCCTGCGGCGGGATCAGATTCTCGCGCTGGTCGATGTTGTAGTTCTGGAGGACCTGGCCCTTCTGGTGCTTCGCGAAGGCCCCGACCACCTCGCCGGCCGGCCCGAAGAACAGGTCGACGCCCTTGGTGGGGATGCGCGTCAGCGTCGCGTCCTGCAGGTCGCACCAGAACACGTCCTGTCCGGCGCTGCAGCTGTCCGTCACGCGATCGGCGTTGCGGAAGTCGGACAGGGTGAAGTCGTGCACGTCGAAGTCGACGGCGGACGCGAACGTCGCGGCCATGAGGGCCGCCGTCGCGAGCAGGTACCTGAGCATCACGCGGTGCCTCCGGGAGGGCGGGAGTCGAGCACGGGATCGGACGCACGGTCGGACGCACGGTCGGACGCCGCACCGGGCGCTGGGGGAACGGGGTCCAGCCCGCCGGGATGCCACGGGTGGCAGGAAGCGATGCGGCGGAGCGCCAGCCAGCCGCCCCGCACGACGCCGTGCCGCAAGATCGCCTGCTGCGCGTAGGCGCTGCAGGTCGGGTGGAAGCGGCAGGTGGGCACCGGTTTCAGCGGCGACACGACGCGGCGGTACGCCACGATCGGGGCGACCGCCACCCAGCGGACCGCCGTCCCCACCGTGCGTCCTCGCGTTCCGGTGCGGCTCACAGAAAACCGCTCCGCCTCAGGGCGCGCGACAGGCTGGCGTGCAGGGTG
>JBBDSD010000175.1:0-7743 GCA_040905065.1 Trueperaceae bacterium
CGGCCCCGCTGCCGTGCTCAGTTCGGTTCGTTGTCCCACGGGCCCACGACCCCTTCGACCGCGAACTCCAGGCCGACCAGGTCGGCGATGGTCGGCAGGTACCCGTCCTCGTACACCAAGTTTCCGTTGCGGTCGTGCAGCGGTCCGGCGAACGGTTCGAACACCTCGCGCCCTTCGACCATCTGATCAAGACGGTGCATCACCAGGTCGTAGACGCTGATCTCGCCCAGCTCCTCGTCCGTCACGGTGGCCTGCTGCAGCGGCTCGACCCACCCGTCGGCCACGGCGACGCCCGGTTCCGACCCCAGTTCGACCGCGCCGTGCTCGAGCAGCCAGAAGTAGTCGACGTCGGACAGGTCGGCGTCCTCGTAGGTGCCGTCCAGGACCTTCTCGATCACGTCGCCGTAGATCACGTCCCAGTGCACCAGGTGGCCGGACAGGACCGTCTCGGGGCTGAACTCGACCATGCTGGCGTAGTGCGAGAAGCTGGGGTAGCCCCGCTCGGCCGCGGTCTGGATCACGGTGGGGGTGTCCTCCGTGAACGCGAACGCGTCGGCGCCGATCGCCATCAGCGCTTCGGTCGCCTCGGCCGCGCCGGCCGGATCGAACCAGTTGTACAGCCAGCGCACGTGCACCTCGGCGTCGGGGTTCACCGCGCGCGCGCCCAACGTGAAGGCGTTGATGTGGCGCTTCACCTCGGGGATCGGGAAGGCGGCGACGTAGCCGAGCGTGCCGGATTCGCTGACGGCGGCGGCCATCATGCCGTTCAGGTAGTACACCTGGTAGAAGTCGGCCATGTAGGTGAGCGTGTTGGCGTTGCGGGCGACGCCGGTGCCCCAGCCGAACACCACGTCGGGATAGCGCAGGGCCGCGGCCAGGGTGCCGTCGCCGAACCCGAAGCTGGTCGCGAAGATCACCTCGGCACCGTCGAACACCAGCTGATCGATGAACGGCTCGACTTCGGCGTCGGGCACGGACTCGACGTAGACGGTCTCGATCGCATCGCCGAAGCGTTCCTGGACCGCTTGGCGGCCCAGGTCGTGGGCGTAGCTGAAGCCGTAGTCGCCGACCGGGCCGACGTAGAGGAACCCGACCTTCAGCGGATCGTCGTTCTGGGCCTGCGCGGCCGAGAACGCGAACAGGGTAAGGAGCGCGAGAAGGATGCGTCGCACGGTGCTACCTCCGGAGGGTGGGGCGATCGTGCCCCGAGAGCGAGGGGTGGGGACGCGGGCGCGTCCGAACGGTGCCTGCCGAAGCCGCAGCGGCGCGAGCCGCCGGCGGAAGGCCGAAGGAGGGAACGGGGGGGCGGCGCGGTCACCGGCCGCCCCGGGTGTACGGCTCGCCCAGCGCTTCGGGCGCCCCGAAGGCGCCTCGCCCCTTCGCGAGGGCGGTCACGGCGAGAGCGAGGATCGTGAACAGGTACGGCAGCATGGTCAGCAGCTGCGGCGCGAACCGGTCCTGCAACAGGAAGCTGAGGCTGAACAGGGCGCCGAACAGCAGCGCGGCCGGCACGGCGCGCAACGGATGCCAGAGCGCGAAGATCGCCAGCGCGACCGCGATCCAGCCGAGGCCGTTGGTCATGCCCTGGCCCCACGACGGGCGGTAGGCGAGGGAGAGGAACCCGCCGGCCACGCCCGCCATCGCGCCGCCGAACACCACCGCGCCGGTCCGCACCAGGAGCACGCGCACGCCGGCAGCGTCGGCAGCGGCCGGGTTCTCGCCCACGGTGCGCAGCGCCAGGCCCAGCTTGGTGCGGAACAGCACGAACCAGATCGCCACCGCGGCGAGCAGGCCCAACCAGGTGAGGGCGTACTGGCTCTGGAACACGATTCTGCCGATGCCGGGCAGGTCCCCGAGCAGCGGTAGGGACACGCGGCTCATGGAGTCGCTCAGCGGCCGGCCTACCCAGGCGCGCCCGATCAGGCCGGACAGCCCTAGGCCGAAGATGGTGAGCGCCAGGCCGGAGACGTACATGTCTGCCTGCAGCACCACCGCGAACAGGGCGTGCAGCGCCGCCGCCGCGGCGCCCACGAAGGCGGCCGCCATCAGGCCGATCCAGGGGTCGCCCACCGTCTGCCCGACCGCGAACCCGGCCAGGGCGCCCAGGATCATCATCCCCTCGACCCCCAGGTTCACCACGCCGGCCCGTTCGGCCACGATCTCGCCCAGCGCCGCCCACAACAGCGGCGTGCTGAACGCCAACGCGCGCGCCAGCACCACCCACGCCATTTCCAGTTCCATCAGCCGACCTCCCGTCCGCCGGCGCCGCTCGCCGGACCGCCGTCCGCGGAACCGCCTTGCGCCGATGCGGCCGCGACCGGGATCCGCACCCGCGTCAGGCGGTACCGCAGCAGCGGCTCCGTCGCCAGGATGCAGAGCAGCACCAGGCCTTGCGTCACGCCGGTGATCTGGCTGGGCAGACGCAGCGCCACCTGCATCACGTCGCCGCTGGCCTGCACCCAGCCAAGGAACAGCGCCGTGACCAACGCCGCCAGTGGGTCGCGGCGCGCCAGCAGCGCCACGATGATGGCGGTGTAGCCGTATCCCTGCGACAGGCTGTTCGGATCGACCAGCCGGTGGTGGATGCCGGCCGCCTCGCCGAAGCCGGCCAGACCGGCCGCGCCGGCCGACACCGCCACCAGCGCTACGGTGGTCCGGAAGAAGTCGACGCCGGCGTAGCGGGCCGCTTCCGGGCTCTCGCCCATCATGCGCACCTCGAAGCCGAAGCGGGTGCGCCCCAGCAGCCACGCCACCAGCAGCGCCAGCAGCACGGCGAACGCCAGCGTGGGCCAGTGCAGCCGCGTGGCGCCCCACGTCGGAATCCAGGCCGCCTGCTCGAACACGTCGCTGTAGGCGAACCCGCTGAGGCTGGTGCCCTTCCAGGGACCGTTGATCAGCCAGCGGACCAGGTAGATCGCGACGTAGTTCAGCATCAAGGTCGTGATGATCTCGTTCACGCCCAGTCGCACCTTGAGCAGGGCCGGCCCCAGGCCCCACGCCGCGCCGGCCACGAACGCCGCTGCGAACATGGCCGGCAGCAGCAGCGGGCCCGGCAGGTCGCTGAACAGGGCCACCCCCGATGCCGCCACGGCGCCCACCAGCAGCTGCCCTTCCGCCCCGATGTTCCAGAAGCGCGCGCGGAACGCCAGCGTCAGCCCCACGCCGGCCAGCATCAGCGGGATCGCGCGCCGCACCACTTCGCTGAAGCCGCGGCCGTCCAGCAGCGTGCGGTCGACGATGCGGCGCAGCGCTTCGGCCGGATCGACCCCGAACGCCGCGAACAGGATGCCGGTCAGGAGCATGGCGACCAGCACGGCCCCGAGCGAGACGCCCCACGCCAACAGCGGCCCGGCGTGGGCCCGGCGCTCGATCCGCCATGCGGTGCGGTAGACGCGGTCGCCCTGCGGCGGCGTCGCGTCGACCGGGGGTGCGCTCACGCCGCGCCCGCCATGCGCAGCCCGATCTCGCCCCGGTCCACGCCGTCGGCCTCCAGCACGCCGGTGACGCGCCCGCGGAACAAGACCACGATGCGGTCGGACAGCTCCAGCAGTTCGTCGAGGTCCTCGGAGACCAGCAGCACCGCCGCGCCGGCGTCGCGCTGACGCCTGAGCAGCCGGTGCGTGTCCTCGGTCGCGGCGACGTCCAGGCCGTAGCTGGGGTGCGACGCCACCACCAGGCCGGGCCGGCCGCCCAGCTCGCGCGCCAGGATCACCTTCTGCACGTTGCCGCCAGAGAGGGTGCGCGTCACCGCCCCGCGCGAGGGCGTGGCGATCCGATGCTCGCGGATGGCGTCGTCGGCGTTCTGGCCCACCGCGCGCCAGTCCAGCAGGCGACCGCGGGCGAACGGCGCCTGCCGGTGCCGACGCAGCACCAGGTTCTCCGCCACCTGCATCGATCCGACCACGCCCATGGCGTTGCGGTCCTCGGGGATGTGCACCACGCCGCGATCGAACAGGGTACGCACGTTCAGGCCGGCCACGTCGCGGTCGTCCAGCCGGATCCGGCCGGCGGTCGGCGTCCGCAGGCCGGTCAGCACCTGCGCCAGTTCGGCCTGGCCGTTGCCGGCCACGCCGGCCACGCCCACGATCTCGCCGCCGCGCACCTCGAAGCCCACCTCGTCCAGGCGGACCTCGCCCCGCTCGCCCTCCACGCGCAGCTCCTCGATCCGCAGCCGGACCGCGCCGGGTACGGGCGCGCCTTCGCGCCGCCCGCGCTGCACGGAGCGACCGACCATCAGGGTCGCCAGGTCGGCCGCGTCGGCGCCGGCGGCGTCGCGGGTGGCCACCACCCGGCCGGCCCGCAGCACCGTGACGCGGTCGGCGACGCGCAGCACCTCGTCCATCTTGTGGCTGATCAGGATCACGCCCTTGCCTTCGGCCTTCATGACCTCGAGCACCTCGAACAGCCGCTCGGCCTCTTGGGGCGTGAGCACGCTGGTGGGCTCGTCCAGGATCAGCAGGTCGGCGCCCTGCAGCAGGGCCTTGAGGATCTCGACCCGCTGCTGCTCGCCGGGACTCAGCGCGGCGACCCGGGCCTCCAGGCGCACCTCGAACCCGTAGCGGCGCGCGACCGCCTCGACCCGGCCGCGGAGCGCGCGCGTGGGGAACAGGGCGGGCGTGTCGGGCAGCGCCAACGCCAGGTTCTCGGCCACGGTGTGGCGACGGGCCAGGTGGAAGTGTTGCGCCACCAGGCCGATTCCGGCCGCTTTGGCGTCGCGCGGCGAGCGGAACCGGATCTCGTGGCCCCGAAGCCGGATCGTGCCCGCGTCCGGTGCCTGCAGGCCGTAGAGCACGTGCATCAACGTGGACTTGCCGGCACCGTTCTCGCCCAGCAGGGCGTGCACCTCGCCGCGCGCCACGGCGAGGTCGACCGCGTCGTTCGCCACCACGCCCGGGTAGCGCTTGGTGACGCCGGTCATCTGCAGCAGCGGTAGAGAGGGATCGGTCGTCCGGTCGTCCGGCACCGAACGAGCATACGGGAGCACGTCACGGCATGCAACCGCACACGGTGCGTGGCGTTCACGACCGCGTGAGGGGCGAGCGATGCGAGTTCCCGGACTGTACGGCACGGGCCCGCGGTCCGTCAAGCAGCGGCCGCTCGAGCGTCGTCCGGTCGAGCGTCGGTCGCAGGCGCGAAGCGGTGCGCCTCGCGGTCCGATCCCCCGAAACGCGGGCTGGCTGTAAGGGTTCCGTCAGTCGTGTCGGCGCACACTCGGGCCATGGCTGCCCCGACCGCTTCCCCGACCGTGCTGTGCGTGGACGACAGCGCAGGCCACCTGAAGCTGCTGCAACTCACGCTGGAGTCCCGCAACCTGCGGGTCGAGACCGCCTTTAGCGGTCACGAAGCGCTGACGCTGCTGCAGTCCCTCACCCCGGACCTGATGATCGTGGACGTGGAGATGCCGTTCATGGACGGTTTCGAGTTGACGCGTCGCGTCCGACGCGTCCGCCGCCTGTCCCGGATCCCGATCGTGATCATGACCGGATCGGAGAAGGACGACCTGCAAGAGAGGGCCGATGCGTCGGGTGCCGACCGGCTGCTTCGCAAGCCGATCCAAGGTCAGAACCTGCCGCAGGTGGTGATGGAACTGCTGCGGTCGCGCGGATCGTCGGCCCGCACGCACGCCTGCTAGCGACGTTCGGGCGTGGCCCCGCGCTTCGGGCCCGGTCCTCCGCGCGTCGTCAGGTGCCGAGTGGCGAGTCGCCCGGACCCGCTTCGCCGGGGGCGTAGTACGGATTCTCGCCCGCCTCGTGATCGGTGGCGTCGACGATGCCGACGATTTCGGGCACCTGTTCGCGGATCATGCGCTCGACCCCGTGCTTGAGCGTGACGTCCGCCGCGCCGCAGCCCTGGCACCCGCCACCGAACTCGATCACCGCCTGCTGGTCTCGTACGGCGTGCAGCGTCACGTTGCCGCCGTGGCTGGCGACGCCGGGGTTGATCATCGTATCCAGCACGTCCTGCACGCGTTGCGCCAGGGGATCGTCCCAGCTGGGGCTCTCGAAGAACACGCGGAAGCCGGCCTGCATGACGCCGTCGACGAAGTCGACCGTGGCGCCCTCCAACTGGCGGGCGCTCATCGGATCCAGCAGCACCGGGAAGCCTCCGCCGTCGAAACTGCGGTCGCCCTCCTGCCGGTCGTCGTCACGCACCAGCCACAACTTCGGTTCGGCGCGCGTGCCAGCAATCCGCAGGGCGCTGACGCCCTGGTCGCTCTGCGCTTCGAGGAAGCGCTGCACGCGGTCCTTGGCGGTATCGGTGAAGGTGAGCATCGCGCTCAGCATAGCGACGGCGCCGAGCGAGCGACGACCCGCACCTTACGTTCGGGCCGTACGTTCGGGCCGCACGCTCGGGCCGCGGCTACTTCGCCGGGGCGCCGACCGTGTCGCCCAGCCAGCGCTCGAACGCCGACCACGCGTCGCCGGCGGCACCGCCGGCCCGGATCGTGGCCAGATCGGACACGAACGCGTGGCCGACCCCGTCGTAGATGCGTACGTCGTGCGGCACGCCGGCGTCCTGAAGCGCCGCCTCGAAGGCGCGGACCTGCTCCGTCGGAATCTGCCGGTCCTCGTCACCGAACACGCCCAGCAGCGGACCCGACAGCTTGCGCAACCGCTCCGCCTCCACGACCGGCGTCCCGTAGAACACCGCCGTTCCGGCCAAGCGGTCGTCGCTCAGTGCGTAGCGGAGCGCGGCACGACCGCCGTAGCAGAAGCCCATCACGACGATCCGCTGCGGATCGATCCTCGGATCATGGATCATGGCGTCGACCACGGCGCTCAGATCGGCGTCGATTCGCTCCGGCGGCGACAGAACCACGTTGGCGATCGCCGCAGGCAGCCACGAGACGGTGACGCCGCGAAAGGTGTCGGGAGCGATCACGTGAAAGCCGCGGGCGGCGATCGCGTCGGCCTTGTCGGTCACCTCGCTCCGCAAGCCCCAGAACTCGTGCATCATCACCACGCCCGGGTGCGGGCCGTCTCCGCCCGGGAGCGCCCGATGCACCCGGATCGGTCCGGCCGGGCCGGGAACCGTGTCGTTGCTCAGCTCTCGGACCTGCCCCGCGTTCACGATCCGGTCGACGGCCACGGTCGCGATCAGCGCTACGGCCACGATCGCGAGGAGGGCGAGGGCCCAGGCGGCGGTGCGGAGGGTACGACGTCGCATGGCGGCAGGCTACGCGTCCGCGGGGGCGCCACACCGTAGGTGCGCCCCCGCGTTCATGCGGGGGCGCACCTGTTCGGCGAGATGGTTCGCCGTCCGTCCGGTCGATCGGGACGCTGGGTCCCGCGAAGCGTCCGCGCTCAGAGCACCTGCATGACGTAGTGGTCGGTGGCGCGCTCCAGGCCTTCCGGATTGGCGACGTACACGCCGCGCGTGCCGGAGAGGGCGCCGTCGTTGCGGAGCTCGCCCAGGATGCGGGTGATCGTGACGCGGCTGCTTCCGGTCAGGTCGGCGAGGTCCTCGTGCGTGAGGGCGAGGGGGAGCTTGATGCCGCTCTCGTTCTCGTCGCTGGGCTGGCCGAACTGACGGGCGAGCCGCAGGAAGGCGCGGGTGACGCGGGCGCCGACCGGCATCTCGGCCTCGTCGATCATCTCGCGGCTGCGACGCAGCTGGCGCGCCATGCTCTGCAGCACGTAGTCGCGCAGCTTGCGGTCGTTCATCGCCTGCTGCGGGTCGATCGGCGTGAGGCAGCTCTCGTGCACGGCGACGACCGTCTCGGCGTGCAGGCCGCCGTCCAGC
>JBBDSD010000176.1:0-7736 GCA_040905065.1 Trueperaceae bacterium
GCGCTGAGCGGCGCTGCGGCGCCGTCCGGCCGTCCAGCGCCGTCCTCAGGTCAGGACCGACGACGGTTCGACGGCCGGAAGGTCGAACGCGGCGCCCACCCCGTCGTGCGTCAGTCGGCCCCGGTGCGTGTTGAGGCCGCGCAGGAACAGCGGGTCGGACCGCAACGCCGAAAGGCCGCCCGCGGCCAGGCGCTGCACGAACGGCAGCGTCTGGTACGACAGCGCCCGGGTGCTGGTGTTCGGCACCGCGCCCGGCATGTTCGCGACGCCGTAGTGCACCACGCCGTCCACCTCGTAGGTGGGGGCGTCGTGCGTGGTGGGGCGGATCGTCTCGACGCAGCCGCCCTGATCGACGGCCACGTCGACGATCACGCTGCCCGGCTTCATCGCGTTCAGCAGGTCGCGCGGGATCAGGCGCGGGGCCCGCGCACCGGGGATCAGCACGGCGCCGATCAGCAGGTCGGCGCGCAGCGCCGCCTCGCGCACGGTGCCGACGTTGCTCATCACGGTCTGCACCCGCCCGGCGAAGACGTCGTCCAGGTACTGCAGGCGTCGATGGTCGATGTCCAGCAACGTGACGCGCGCCCCTAGGCCCAGCGCGATCTTGGCGGCGTTCGTGCCCACCACGCCGCCGCCCAGGATCGCGACCTCGCCCGCCTCGACGCCGGGCACGCCGCCCAGCAGCACCCCCCGGCCGCCCAGGAACCGATGCAGGTGGTAGGCGCCCACCTGCGGCGCCATGCGGCCGGCCACCTCGCTCATCGGGGTCAACAGGGGAAGGCTACCGTCCTTCGCTTCGACCGTCTCGTACGCCACGGCGCTGGTGCCGGCCGCCAGCAACGCCTCGGTGAGCGGTCGATCGGCGGCCAGGTGCAGGAAGGTGAACAGCAGCAGGTCGTCGCGCAGGTGCCGGTGCTCTTCGGCGACCGGTTCCTTGACCTTGAGCACCAGCGACGCGGCCCACGCCTCCTCGGGCGTTGCGACCACCTCCGCCCCGGCCTGGCGGTAGCTGGAATCGGGAAAGCCGCTGCCGTCGCCGGCGCCCGCTTGGACGCGGACGGCGTGCCCTGCGGTGGTCAGCGTCCGGACCGCGGCCGGCGTGGCCGCCACGCGGTACTCGTGCGCCTTCGTTTCTTTGGGAATGCCGATGTTCATGCGGTCGTCTCCAGCCCGCGTGCGCGGGGAACTCGGTGGGATCGGGTCGAGCGGATGCTTTCTCGTGCCGATGCCTTCTAGTCTAGCCACGCTCGCCATGCACGTCCGCACGTGGACCGCGGGGACCGGGCGTCGGGCCTCACGCTGCGTCGTCCGCCGGCCAGACGCGCAGCAACCGCATGCCGCTCGGCGCAAGCTCGGCGATCGCGACCATCCGCCCCGCCGCGTCCACCAGCCCCACCGGGCCGGCGTCCGACCCCACGTCCGACCCCACGTCCGACCCAGAGTTCGACCCAGCGTCCGATCCGGCGTCGCCCTCGACCGTGCCGACCGGCAACCGCTGACCGTTGCGCACGCGGCGCGCCTGCTCCTGGTCCAGGGTCCGCTTGGGGAGGGGCAGCGCGTCGGCCTCGGTCAGGCCGGGCGCGTCCGCCACGGCGTCGGGTGGGACGGTGCGTTCCAGCGGCACGCCGCCCGCTCGGGTCCGAACCAGCCCCGCCAGGTGCGCAGGCACGCCCAGCGCCTCGCCCAGGTCGCGCGCGAAGGCGAGCACGTAGGTGCCGGCCGCCACCTCCAGCGCGAACAGCGCCGTCGGCAGCGCGGTCAGCGCCGGGGGCAGCGGCAGGGCGCGCCCGCCCGGCTGCGGCTCCCACCCAGCGGGCCCCGGTCCGAACCGGTCCGGCAGGCGGTCGCGCGGCCCGAACGCCAGCAGCCGTACCGAGCGATAGCCAGCTGCGCGCGGCGGCATGGCGGCGGCCTCGTCGCCGTCGTCCTCGTGGCCGAGATTGCGGCGGGCGGCCTCGTACGACGCCACGCCACCCCGCTTGATGGCGCTGAAGCGCGGTGGTACCTGCTCCCGCACGGCCAGGAAGACGCGCGCCTCGCGCTCGATCGCCTCGGCGTGCAGGCCGGCCGGATCGCCACGCCGCGCGATCGGTCCCTCCGCGTCCCAGGTGGGCGTGTCGGCCCCGAAGGCGACCCACGCCAGGTACGCCTTGTCCGACCCGGTCAGCCACGGCGACAGTTTGGTGGCGTCGCCGGACAACAGCAGCAGCACGCCCGACGCCAGCGGATCCAGGGTGCCGGCGTGCCCGACGCGGCGGGTGCCCAGCGCACGCCGCGCCCGCGCGACCAGGTCGTGGGAGGTGGGTCCGATCGGCTTGTCGATCGCGTGCACCGGCATCGGCGGCATGCTACCCGTTGCCGATCGGTCGCGCCCGTGCGGGCCGTGCACCGGCGTCGGTGGCGGGCGCGGGTGCGATGATGGCCGTCATGGGGGGCAAGGGGACGTTCCGATCGTGCGTCGCGGCGATGGTGCTCGCCCTGACCGCCCCGGCGTGGGCCGGCGCGAACGACCGCATCGAGGTGGAACGTCCGCCCGTGCGCCTGATCGCTCCGGCGCACCTCGGTCCGGAGCGTGCGGAGGCGCTAGCGGACGGCGCGCTCGACGCTCTGCTCGCCGCCGCCGCCTTCTGGAACGTGCCGGCTCCTCCCGTGACCGTGGTGGTCCGGGGCGAGGACGATCGCTTCGCCGCCTGGGCCGAGCCGGTGCCCGGCCCGTTGGTCGTCGTCCCCGTCCTGCGCGCCTGGCCGCACCAGGTGGGGGGCGGCTCGGACGATCCGACGCGGCTGCTGCTGGTGCACGAGATGACGCACGCGGTGCACCTGGCCGGACGGTCCCCGAGCGTGCCGGTCACGCTCGGGATCACGGGGGCGCACGTGCCGTGGCCGCCGCCCGCCTGGTTGCTGGAGGGCGTCGCGGTGTGGACGGAGAGTCGCTTGCTGGGCGAGCGCGCCGGTCGGTTGGACGACCCCTCGGCCCGCGCGGTGCTGCGTCGCTTGGCGCTCGGTTCCGGCTGGCCCGAGCTGGACGACGCCGCGTTGATCACGCACGACGCTTGGCCGGCGGGGCAGGTGCGCTACCTGGCCGGGGGAGTGCTGGTCGAACGCATGATCGAGGAGGCCGGCCACGACGCGTTCCTGGCGGCGCTGCGTCGGTTCGAGACACAGGCGCCGTGGCTGGGGTTCGTCCACGCCTGGCGCGAAACGACCGGCCGCGACCTGCGAGCCACCTGGCGCACCTTGGGCGAGGAGCTTCGGGTCGAGGCGGAGGCGCACTCGGACGACGCCGGACCGGTCGTGACGCTGGGGGCCCATCCCGCGTCGTCGCCGGACGGGCGCTGGTTGGCGTGGGCGCGAGGGACCGACCTGTACCTCGCTCGGCGGTCATTGGACGGCGGCGACCTGCACGAGCCGGTCGTGCTCGCATCGCTGCCCAGCGCGCCCACGGCACTGCGTTGGTGGAATGACCGCGCCCTGATCGGCCTCCGGCCGGTCGACGGTCCGCGCGGGATGCGGCACGAGCCGTTCGAGGTGCGGTGGGGCACCGCCGGCAGCGATGGCCGCGCGTCCGGCGCGGCCCTCGTGTCGGCCGGCGCGACCGTGCGCACCTGGACGGTGGGCGCGCGGGCGCGGGCCGTGGTGCCGTGGCGCGGCGCCCCCGGGGGTCCCGCGGGCGCCTGCCTGGCGTGGCTGCGCGAGGAGGGGCCCGGAGCGTCGGGCCTGGTGCGGTTCTGCCCGTCCGAGCCCGCTCCCGACGGCGACCGCGAAGCCGGAATCGGTGCGTCGCCCGGCAGGCCCGGATCGCCACCGGACGACGACGCGGCGACGCGCCTGGTGCTGCGACCGACGCCCGGCAGCCGCTTCGTCGGCGCCGACGTCGCTCCCGACGGCGTCGTGCACGTCCTGGAGGACCGCGACGGCGTACGGTCGTGGCGCCCCGTCGTGCCGCGCGCAGCCGGCGTCGCCGCGGACGGGGCGGGCACGGACGCGGCGGACACGAACGGGGCGGGCACGGACGCGCCCACCCCTACGGCGGGCCCGGAAGGCCGGCTCCGTTGGGCGCTGGGTCCCGGCCTGGCGCTGCCGGGAACGAACGTGCGCGAGGTGCGCTTCGCCGCGGACGGCGGACTGGGGTGGTTGGCGGGCGACGGCGACGGACACGACGCAGTCTGGTTCGCACCGGCGGGGGAGGGCGCCTGGAACGACGCGACCGACCGCAGCGTGGCCGTAGGTGCGGACCTACGACGGGCCCGCGTGGTGGCGAGGCCGCTGGGCGGCGCGATCAGCTTGGCCGCCGACGGTTCGGACGCCTGGTGGATCGGAAGCCGGGGACCGGACGGGGCGGAGGTGCTGCGGGTCGCGGGCGTGGCGCCTTCCCTCCGTCCAGGTGCGGTGGAACCGGACGGTCCTGCTTCCGCCACCTCCGCCGTGACGTCGCCTGCGGAGCGTTCGCCCGCCCCGGCTTCCCTCAGGGCGGATCCGGTCGAGGCCCGGCCGTACCATCCCGTCCGCGGCGCACGCCTGCTGGGCTGGCGCCCCACCGTGCTCGCCGACGGAGGTCCCGCCGTTCGCGTGGATGCTGTCGATTCGACGCGGACCTTCGGTGCGGAGGTCCAGGCGGGCTTGGCGCGTCGCGCCGACGGACCGTGGGGTAGGGCGGCGCTCGCTCTGACGCTGCGGGTGGGCGACGTACGACCGATCCCGAGCCCGGCCCTGCCCGCGCCCGCCACCGCCCGCCTGACGGTCGGCGTGCTGCCGTTCGCGCCCCACCGGTCGGCCGTGACCGGCCCGCGCATGCGGTTCGAGGCGGCGCTGGGGACCACCGTCGCCTACGAACCGCGCGTGAGCGTGGGCGTGACCGCCGGCTGGGTGGTCGACGCCTCCGGTCGGGCGCGACCGACCGGATCGGCGTCGCTGGCGACCGGCGTGGGCCGGAGCGACGCTTGGGGCGTTCCTCGCGAAGGGATGGCGTTCGCCGCCCGGTGGCGCAGCGATCCGCTGCCCGGCGGCGGGCGCAGCAGCGGCGCCTGGCTGGACGGGTCGCGCTGGTGGTCGTGGATCCCAGCGGCCGGACCCCGGGTGGGGTGGGGCGCCTCGCTGCACGGACGGGCCGGCTGGCGCGCGCCAGCCATCCTGCCGGTGCCCGGCTGGGACGACGCGGCCGCCACCGTCCGATCGGGCGTGCGGGCCACGATCCCGGTCCGTTGGCGTCTGGCCGACGGGCGCTACGCCTGGGAGCGCTTGCGCTTGGAGCCGGTCCTCCACTTGGCGTGGGCTCCCGGGGGCAGCGCGCCGCTGGCGTGGGGAGCCGAGCTGCGCGCCTATGCCGATCTGGTGCTGGGGTACGGCGCGCCGGTCTCGCTGGGCGTGCGGGCGGGCGTGGCGTCCGACCGGGCGGGCAGCCCGGTCGGCTTCGTCCGCTGGGCGCTGCCGGCGCTACCATGAGCCCCGTGGAGCGCGCCCCCCAAACGTCGATGTTCGCGGCGGCGGATCAGCCGCTAGCCGCCCGGATGCGCCCCCGCACCCTGGACGAGTACGTGGGGCAGGACCACATCCTCGGTCCGGGACGGCTGCTGCGGCGGGCGATCCAGGCCGATCGGCTCTCCAGCCTGATCTTCCACGGGCCGCCGGGCACCGGCAAGACCACCCTGGCGCGCGTGATCGCCGGAACCACCCGCGCCGAGTTCGTGGCGCTGAACGCGGTGCTGAGCGGCGTGAAGGACATCCGCGAGGCGGTGTCCGGCGCGACCGAGCGTCAGCACGCCGGTCGGCGCACGGTGCTGTTCGTCGACGAGGTGCACCGCTTCAACAAGGCGCAGCAGGACGCGCTCTTGCCGTCGGTCGAGGCGGGGGTGGTGATCTTCGTCGGGGCGACCACGGAGAACCCGTTCTTCGAGGTGAACAAGGCGCTGGTGTCGCGCAGTCGCGTGTTCCAGCTGGTGCCGCTGAGCGAGGAGGACCTGCGCGCCGTGGCGCGGGCGGCGCTGCGCGATCCGGAGCGAGGCTACGGCGCGCTGGAGGTGGTGCTGCGCGACGATGCGCTGGCGCACCTGGTGGACGTCGCCAACGGCGACGCACGGTCGTTGCTGAACGCCTTGGAGCTGGCGGTGGTCACCACCGATCCGGACCAGGACGGCCGGATCGTGATCGACCGCCTCACGGCGGAGGAGTCCATCCAACGCCGCGCCGTGCTGTACGACAAGGAGGGGGATACGCACTACGACGTGATCAGCGCGTTCATCAAGAGCGTGCGGGGGTCGGACCCGGACGCGGCGCTCTACTGGCTGGCGCGCATGATCGACGCGGGCGAAGATCCGGGGTTCGTGCTGCGACGCTTGCGGATCCTGGCGGCGGAGGACGTGGGGCTCGCCGACCCGCAGGCGCTGGTGCACACCGAAGCGGCGGCGCAGGCGTTCGACGCGGTCGGCCTGCCGGAGGGCCGCTACCACCTGGCGCAAGCGACGCTGTACCTGGCCAACGCCCCCAAGAGCCACAGCACCATGGCGTTCTTCGACGCCCTGGCGGCGGTGCGGCGCGAACGGTCGGGCGACGTGCCCAGCCACCTCAAGGACGCGAACCGGGACGCGGAAGGGTTCGGGCACGGCGAGGGGTACCTGTACCCGCACGCCTACCGGGATCACTGGGTGGCGCAGCAGTACCTGCCGGCGGCGCTGCAGGGGCGCCTGTTCTACCAGCCCAGCGACCAGGGCGCCGAAGCGCCGGTGCGGGACCGTGTGGCCAGGCGGCGGGAGGCGCAGCTGGCGGCGATGCTGGACGACGAGACGCACGCTCCCCCCGAGATTCTTAGCGTCGGTCCGGGCGACGCGGAGCGGGACCGGTGGGCGGCGCGCACCCTCTCGGGACGCAGCGAGCGCTTGGCGGAGCTGCGGCGCGAAGCGTTCGAGCGGGCCGTGCCCGCCCGGCACCACCGCATCCTGGACCTGACCGGCGGGAGCGGCTGGATGGCGTTCGAAGCGGTCCGTCGCGCACCCGAAGGGCAGACCTGGGTGCTGGCGGCGGACGAACGCTCGGCCGACACGATCCGGGGACAGGCGCGCGGCAGGCCGGAGCTGGAGCGACCGGTGATCGTGCAGGCGACGCTCGACGACGCTCCCACAGCGATCCGCGACCTGTGGGGCGAGCACGCCGGCGCGCCGGGGAGCGAGGCGAACTTCGACCGCATCGTCGGCGTGCGGGTCCTGGCCGACCGGACCGACGAGCCCGGGACGTGGGAGGGCGTCCGGTCGCTGCTGGCGCCGGGCGGCCGGCTGGTTCTGGGCGATCCGGTGCCGGCCGCCGCGACGCGTTTGGTGCAGGCGGTCGATCTGAGCGACCTGCCGGACGCGTTGCGGGAGGCGGCCTGGGAGGCGGAGGCGGACGCCTACCGCGAGGCGTCGGCGCCGAGGTTCCGTTTCGATCTGGAGACGGGCGTCGCCTCGTTGCAGCGGGCCGGGTTCGTCGACGTCCGCAGCGAGGCGGTGGAGACCGAGGAGCGTCGGCGCTTCGACCCGGCGGCGCTGGACGGCTGGTTCGGGCCCGACGCGCCGTTCGCCGCGCGCTTGCGGGCGCGCGGCGCGAGCGACGACGACGTGCGCGAGATCGAGCGGCGGTTCCGCGCCGCGCTGCAGGGGGCCGAGGTGGCGTGGACGGTGCCGTGGTGCTGGCTGCGGGCCCAGCGGGACGGCTAGGAGCGTGTGTGCGTACCTGTCTGCATGATGCGTGACGCGGGTTGAGTTCCG
>JBBDSD010000177.1:0-1295 GCA_040905065.1 Trueperaceae bacterium
CCGAAGGCGGGCACGTTCCGGTCGGACGTCGGGAGCGGGTACGGCAGGAACGCCGCCCAGGGAAGGCCGCTGCTCTCGGCGTAGGCGGCTGCGCCCCAGGTGTTCGCGTCGACCAGGAGCAGGTCCGGATCGACCTCGTGACGGGCGGTTCGGAGGTCCTCGACCTCGTGCGGCGCCCGCCCTGCCCAGGCGTCGAACCCGGCGCGCACCTGCGCGATCGGGCTCGCGTGGCGGTAGTCGTGCATGGCGATCGATTCGATCGCGTCCGCGATCGGTCGGTGTTCCACGCCGGCCGCCTCGACCACGGCGCGTGGCTCGGCCAGCGTCTGGACCACCACCCGGTGGCCGGCCGCACGCAGGCCCAGCGCGACGTCCATCATCGGGTAGAGGTGCCCGAGAGCGGGCGAGGTGTAGATCAGGACGGTACGGGGGGTGCGATCGGTCGCGGGATCGGTATAGGGGTGGGTCACGGCGTCGCTCCTTCGGCGGCGAGGACGCTTCGGGCCAGCCGAAGCAGGACGGCTTCCGTGTCGGCAGCGGACCGGCCGAGGTCGATTCGCAGCAGCTTCCAGAGGTACAG
Organism: Trueperaceae bacterium; assembly: GCA_040905065.1. GTDB lineage: Bacteria > Deinococcota > Deinococci > Deinococcales > Trueperaceae > SLSQ01. The sequence goes on from JBBDSD010000177.1 coordinate 581, forward strand.
GTCGGTCGCGGCGACCAGCGCGTCGGTCCGTTCGCGCGCGGAGTCCGGGTCGGCGTCGGGCACGGCCTGTAGAAGGTTTTGTTCGACCCACGCCCGGTGGTAGGCGCGGCCTTCGACGGCCGCCGCGCGTGGGACCGGGTCCTCGCCTTCCTCCTGGGCGAGCAGGTTCAGGACCAAGCGTCCTTCCGCCTCGTAGTGCGCGATCAGGGTGGCGATCGCCCCGGCCACGTCGCCCGGGAGGGTCCGCTCGCGCTGGGCACGGATCCTCCCGGCCACCCGTTGCGCGACGGCCCGCAGGCACCCCTCGCGCGAGCCCATGTGCCGCAGCACCGTCTGCTGCGTCACGCCGGCCGCGTCGGCGATGGAGCGGAGCGTCGCCTCGGACGCGGGACGCGTCGTGAGCGCCCGTTCGGTGGCGGCGACGATCCGTTCGGTGGTGTCGGCGGCGCGACGGGCGCGCAGCGTCATGTCGTAGGTGCGGGGCATGGCGTCCTTTCGAGCGTGCCCGCATCGTAGGCGGATCGATGAATCCGTGTCAAGAGCCTCCACATGAAATTGGAAGGACCCCTACGGGAGCCCGCGGTGCAGGCACTGCCACGGGACGATCATTGGCGCTGGACGGCGCTGGACGGCGCTGGACTACCTGCCTTGACGTGCGTCAAGGTGGCGGGCCGCTGCCGCAGCTACCGTTCGGGTCAGGCGGTCGGCCCGCCCC
>JBBDSD010000178.1:0-1295 GCA_040905065.1 Trueperaceae bacterium
TGTGGGTGGACCGCATCACCGACGCTCCGGTAGGACGTGGCTGGCGCGACCGCGTGCGCGCCGGCCTGACCTCCGGACTGCCGCCCCCGGAGGCGGAGCTGGTGCGTGCCCTGACGCTGGGCGAACGCGAAGGCGTGGCGGAGCTGCGCGACCTGTTCGCTCGGGCCGGCCTGGCGCACCTGCTGGCGCTGTCCGGGCTGCACCTCGGGGTGATCGCCGCGACCGTGGGGCTCGCCCTCGCACCGTTGGGACCGTCGCGCTGGTTGCTGGTGGCCGCCGCCGCGGTGGCTTTCACAGTCTGGATCGGTCCCACGCCCAGTCTGGTGCGCGCTTCGGTGATGACGGCGGCGGCGGGCGTCACCGCCGCGGCTGGTGCGGGGCGTCCTGCACCGTGGACCACGTTGGCGTTGGCGGCCGCGGCGACGCTGCTGCTACGACCGGACTGGATCCTCGATTTGTCGTTCCAACTGTCGTACCTGTCGCTGATCGGAATCGTCGCGTTCGGCGTGCCGCTCGCGTCGCGCCTGAGCGGCGTCCGGCCCGCTTGGCATCCCGTGGCGTGGACCGGTTCGGCGATCGCGGTGTCGTCGGCGGCGACCGTGACGGCCCTCCCGTGGGTGCTGGACGCCTTCGGCGAAGCGCCGGCGTTCGGGCCGCTGGTGAACCTCGCGGCGTTGCCGGTAGCGACGCTGCTGGTACCGACCGGGCTCGCCAGCGGCTTCGCCGGCGCGGTCTGGCCGCCGCTCGGGGAGCTCGGTGCGATCGTGGTCCGGCCGCTCGCCACGGTCCTGCTGGCCATCGCCGATGCCGGCGCGCGCCTACCGAGCGTGACCTGGGGCGCCGTCGCGCCGGTCGGCATGGCGTACTGGGCGATCGGGATCGCCCCGTGGGCGTGGGCGTTGCGCCGTCGCTGGGCCCCGTGGCGCGCGGCCGCCGTGAGCGCGGTCGCGCTGGCGGCGTCTCTGGCGACACCGTCGCCCCTGCCCGAGGTCGAGTTGCTGGTGCTCGACGTCGGGCAGGGGGACGCGATCGTGCTCCGACTGCAGGGGCGCCGCACGGTGCTGGTCGACGGGGGTGGCGCGCCGTTCTCGGACTTCGACGTGGGCGAGCGCATCGTGGTGCCGGCGCTCCGTGCGCTCGGCGTGCGCGCGTTGGACCTGGTGGTCGTCAGCCACGCGGACGCCGATCACGCCGACGGGCTGGTCGCCGTGCTCCGCACGATGCCGGTCGCGACCCTCGCGTACGGCCATGCGTCGCCCGGGACGCCGGTCTGGGACCGGCTGGAGGCGACGGCC
>JBBDSD010000179.1:0-1283 GCA_040905065.1 Trueperaceae bacterium
CCGATCACCTGGCACGGCGCCAGCAGCTTCGATCTGGCGGAGCCGGTGCACGCCGGCAAGAGCTACGGCTGGTCGGACGCGTTCGGCGACGCCGCCATTCGCCTGGCCGACGCCGACCGGCGGGTCTGGGTCCTGACGCCCGCCATGCGGGAGGGATCGGGCCTGGTGGCGTACAGTCGCCGGCATCCCGATCGGTACCTGGACGTCGGCATCGCCGAGGACGTGGCGGTCACCACCGCCGCCGGCATGGCGCTGCAGGGAGAGAGGCCGATCGTTGCCATCTACTCCACCTTCCTGCAGCGCGGCTTCGATCAGGTGGTGCACGACGTGTCGATCGAGAACCTCGACGTGACGTTCGCCATCGATCGGGCCGGTCTGGTCGGGGGCGACGGCGCCACGCACCAGGGCGTGTACGACCTCGCCTACCTGCGGGCGCTGCCGAACCTGTCGGTCGCCATGCCGCGCGACGCGACGCAGATGCGCGCCATGCTCAAGGAGGCCCAGCGGCTGGGCGGCCCGAAGGCGGTCCGTTGGCCTCGCGGTTCCGTCCAGGCGGCGCCCGACGCGCCCGTCGCCGCCTGGGACGCGATCAAGTGGGGACGCGGCGAAGTGGTCAAGGACGGCACCGACCTGTGGTTGCTGGGGTTGGGGCCGACCGTGGGCTACGCCCTGGCGGCCGCAGCCAACGAACCCCGCGTGGGCGTGGTCGACGCGCGCTTCGTCAAGCCCCTGGACGCCGATCTGATCGTGCGCCTGGCGCGCAGCGGCGCGAAACTGGTCACGATCGAGGATCACACCCTGCCGGGCGGCTTCGGATCGGCCGTGGCGGAGCTGCTGTCGGACCGGGGCGTACACGCGTCGCTGGAGCGGCTGGGCATTCCCGACGTGATCGTGCCCCACGGCGATCCCAAGGCGCAGCACGAAGCGTTCGGGTTCGGTCCCGAAGCGCTGCGCGAACGCGTCCGGATCTGGTTGGACGCGATCCCGGCAGGGAGCGGCGCCACGGCGACGCGGGCCGGCACGGCGGACGCGACCGACCGGCCCGTGGCGAGCGCTTCGCGAAGCGACGATCGCGCCCCAAACTGAACGCTGCCGTGCGTTGACACCTTGGGGCGCGTCGGGTATCCTTCTTTGCGCTGCCGCGAGGCACGCAACCAACCTGGACCCGTAGTGTAGCGGTTAGCATATCTGCCTGTCACGCAGAAGGTCGCGGGTTCGAATCCCGTCGGGTCCGCCAGAACCACGCGGAGAGGGGCGCCCCCCCCGGCGCCCGCCCCCCAGGG
>JBBDSD010000180.1:0-1281 GCA_040905065.1 Trueperaceae bacterium
GGACCCAGCCGCCTTCCGGGGCGGCGCAGAGGCCGGCGTGGTCCATCGCTTCGGCGATCCCGGCGTAGGTGTCGGGCGGGGTGGCGGTATAGAACAGGCGCCGGGCCAGGCGCAGCTCCTGCAGACGTTCGGCCAGATCCGCGTGGCCGTCCGCATCGTCGTACCCGCCGCGCACGTAGTGGATGCGGGACGCGAGCTCCGCCCAGGCGTCGTCGCTCACCTCGCCGTGATGTTCGTGCAGAGCGTTCCGCAGGTCGCGCCGGAGCGAGGCGTCGTCGCCGTCGCTGCGGGCGTAGCCGACGATGCGCGTCTCCGGATGGAGCGACCCCTGGCGGTGCAGCGTCCAGAGGGCGGGCATCAACTTGCGGGCCGCCAGGTCGCCGGTGACGCCGAAGATCACGAATGCGCACGCGTCGGCCGGCGTGGCGGTTCCCTCGTCGCCGGCGGCCGGTGCGGAGGCGGGCGGAGGGCACGCGGCGGTCGTCATTAGGGCGAAGATACCAGCGGAGCGGACCGCACCGTGCGGCGCGGGCGCCGAAGCGCAGGGCGGCGCCAGGGCGGTGGTAGACTCCCGGGCCGTGCCTCGGCGCCGCGCTTCGTCGCGATACGCGGACGCGACGTGCGCAGGGATCGCCCACCGGAGGAGGAGATCGTGGACGGAAGCGAGCGGAATGAAGCGCTGGCGCTGCTGCAGCGCGGCGCGGACCAGGTGGTGCCGGACGGCGGTACGCGCGAGCTCCTGGAGCGGGCGGAGCGCGACGGTCGCCCGCTGCGGGCCAAGCTGGGCGTGGACCCGTCCAGCGCCGATCTGCACGTCGGTCATGCGGTGGTGCTGCGCAAGCTGCGGCAGTTTCAGGACCTGGGGCACGTGGCGGTGCTGATCGTAGGCGACTTCACCGCCACGATCGGCGATCCCAGCGGCCGCAACAAGACCCGTCCGTCGCTCACGCTCGAGCAGACGCGCGAGAACGGCCGGACCTACGTGGCGCAGGCGACCCGCATCCTCGACCCCGATCCCGAGCGGCTCGAGATCCGGCACAACTCCGAGTGGCTGGCCGGTCTGGACTTCGCCGATCTGGTGCGGTTGGCGTCGACCTACACGGTGGCGCGCATGCTGGAGCGCGACGACTTCACGAAGCGCTACCGCAGCGGCGTTCCGATCAGCGTGCACGAATTCCTCTATCCCCTGGCGCAGGCGTACGACTCGGTCGCGATCCGTGCCGACGTCGAGTTGGGCGGCACCGATCAGTTGTTCAACCTGCTGGTGGGACGCGACGTGCA
>JBBDSD010000181.1:0-1279 GCA_040905065.1 Trueperaceae bacterium
GTGCGCGGGACGCCTGGCCCACCGTGCCGGTCGGCGTGAACCTGGGCAAGAACGCCGACACGCCCCTGGACGCCGCCGAAGACGACTACCGTGCCGTGGCGCGCGCCGTGACGCCGTACGCCGACTACCTGGCGGTGAACGTGTCGTCGCCCAACACGGTGGGCCTGCGCGGCCTGCAGGAGCCGGAGCGCTTGCGAGCGTTGCTGGAGGCGGTGATCATGGACGCGTCCGGCCTGCCGGTGCTGGTCAAGCTCGCCCCCGACCTCAGCGACGCGAGCCTGCGGTCGGCCGCGGCCGTCGCGCAGCGAGCGGGCGTGGCGGGCATCGTCGCCACCAACACCACCCTCGGCCGGGCGGGCCTGCGTCACGATCCGGGCGCGCCGGGCGGCCTGTCCGGGCGCCCCCTGGCGCTCCGCTCGCGCGAGGTGCTGGCGGTGCTGCGACCGGAGACCGACTTGCCGATCGTCTCGGTCGGCGGGATCGACGGTCCGGAGGAGGCCGTCGCTCGCCTACGGGCCGGCGCCGACCTGCTGCAGCTCTACACCGGCCTGATCTACGAAGGTCCGGGTCTGATCGCCCGGATCCACGACGGGATCGTGGCCGAGATGGCGCGCGTCGGCGCGACCGGGCTGGACGACCTGCGCCGCAGCCACGATCCCCGATCGAGCGACGTACTCGCTGGCCGTACCTGACGCGACGCGCGCCTCAGCCGTCGTTCGCGTCCGACCGCCAACGGACCTCCGGCGTGCCGGATCGTACGTTCGCGGCGCGCGCCAGCACGAACAGCAGGTCCGACAGCCGGTTCAGCCAGCGCACCGCGACCGGGTTCACCGCCACGGCGCGCGAGGCGGCCACGGCGTCGCGTTCCGCCCGGCGCGCGACGGCGCGGGCCAAGTGCAAGGCGGCAGAGGCGGCGTGCCCGCCGGGCAGCACGAACGCCGTGAGCGGGGGCAGGTCCTCGTCCCAACGGTCGATGTCGGCCTCCAGCCTCGCTACGTCGTCGTCGCGCACCGGCGTCAGGTGCGCGCGGGCGGCGGCGTCCAGCGGCGTGGCCAGATCGGCACCGACCGTGAACAGGTCGTGCTGCAGGCGCCCCAGGAGCGCGTCCAGCGCCTGGTCGGCCGGCAGCGCCGCACGGGCCGCACCCACCTGCGCGTTGGCCTCGTCGACCGCTCCGTACGCCCGGACGCGAACGTCGTCCTTGCCGACACGGTCGCCACCGAACAGGCCGGTGTCGCCGTCGTCTCCGCTGCGCGTGTAGATCTTCATGCCACGGAGC
>JBBDSD010000182.1:0-7542 GCA_040905065.1 Trueperaceae bacterium
TCGCTCGAAGCCACCATCCTCGGTGCGGGCGGATGAACGAAGCGACGCCCGATCCGACCCGTCGGCGCAGGCGACGCCGGCGCACCCTCTGGATCGTCGGGCTGCTGCTGGTGCTGCTCGCGGCCGCGGCCCTCTCCGTGCGCGGCGGGGGCGGCCCGGCCGGAACGGAGGTCGTCGCCGAACCGCTCGAGCAGGGCCGGTTCCTGCGCGAGACGAACGGTAGCGGCGTGGTGGAGGCACTGCGCGAACGATCGCTGGCGTTCCGGAACGGGGGCACCGTGGCCGAGGTGGAGGTCGAAGAGGGCGACGTGGTCGAAGCGGGCCGTCCGTTGCTCCGTCTGGACGTGACCGAGCTGCAGCGAAGCATCGCGTCCACGCGATCCTCGCTCGACTCCGCGCGGGCCGAGCTGGAGCGCACCGTCGCGCAGCTCCGCGTCGACCGGCTGGATCTCGAGTCGGCGGTCGCGCAGGCGAACGATCGCCGGCTGCAGGCCGAGTCCGACCTTCGCGACCGCGAGGCGGACATCGCGCGGGTCCAGCGCCTGCTGGACCTGGGCGCCGCCTCCCGCGACGAACTTCGCTCCGCGCAGGACGCGCGCGACGCGGCCGCGCGAGCGCTGGAGCAGGCGACGCTGTCGCTGGAGACCGCCCGTACGCGGCTCGCGAACCAGCAGTCCCTGATCGATGCGCAACGCTCCAGCGCCGAAGCGCGCGTGTCGCAGCTCGAGACCGACCTCGCCAACCTGCAGGCCCGCCTGGGCGACGCCGAGCTGGTCGCGCCGTTCGACGGGGTGGTCGCCATGCTCGCGGTCGATCCGGGGGACGCGGCCGGCACGCAGCCGGTCGTCACGATCGCCGATCCGAACGAGCTGCGGGTGCGCGCCTCGTTCGACGAGAACCGTGCGGGCGAGTTGGCGGTGGGTCAGCGCGCGGACGTCGTGCCCGACGCGGACACCCGCACGCGGCTGCCCGCCACGGTGCAGCGCTTGGCGCCGGTCGCGGTGCGCGAAGGGGGCAGCGCCCAGGTGGAGATGCTCCTGTCGTTCGACGGCGACGCGGTCAGTCAGGTCCGTCCGGGGTACACGGTCACGACGCGGGTGCGCGTCGCCGAGTTCGACGAAGCGCTTCTAATGCCGCTCGAGGCGATCACCGAGCCGGGGTCCGGGCCCGCCTACGCCTTCCGGATCGAGCCGGGGTCCGACCCGGGCCGCGGCGTCGCCCGGCGCGTGGAGGTCCAGGTGCTCGACCGCAACGCGACCGTCGCCGCCCTCGATCCGAATGCGAGCAGCCTGGAGCCGGGCGCCCTGATCGTGGTGGTGGGCGTGGACGCGCTGTCGGACGGCGACGAGGTGCGGTTCCCGCCGCCAGCAGGAGAGGGCGGCCGTGACGGTCCCTGACGTCGATCGCGCAGCGGAAGTGGCGTCCGGTCCGCACGCGAGCGTTCCGCGCCCGGCCAGCCCGGTGATCGAGGCCCAGGGCCTGCGCAAGGTCTACACGCTGGGCGCCGGCGTCACCGTGCACGCGCTACGCGGTCTGGATCTCGCCGTCGCGCCGGGCGAGTACGTCTCGATCATGGGGCCCTCCGGGTCCGGCAAGAGCACGCTGCTGCAGATCCTCGGCTGCCTCGATTCGCCCAGCGAAGGGTCGTACCGCCTGTCGGGCGAAGAGGTCGCGGACCTGGACGAGGAGCGCCTGTCGCAGGTCCGCAACCGCCGCATCGGCTTCGTGTTCCAGGCGTACAACCTGCTCGGTCGCTCGACCGCGCTCGAGAACGTGTCGCTGCCGCTGATGTACCGCGGCATGCGCGCCCGCGAGCGTCGCCGCCTGGCGATCGCGTCGCTGGAGCGGGTGGGGTTGGCCGACCGGATCGACCACCGCCCCAACGAGCTGTCCGGCGGCCAGAAGCAGCGCGTCGCCATCGCGCGCGCCTTGGCGACGGAGCCGGACATCCTGCTGGCCGACGAGCCGACCGGCAACCTGGACTCCGTCACCGGTCAGGAGATCCTGGCGTTGTTCGACGCGCTGCACGGCGAGGGCCGCACGATCCTGATGGTCACGCACGAGGAGGACGTGGCGGAGCACACCGAGCGAATCATCCGCATCCGCGACGGGGTGGTGGAGTCGTCGGAGCGCGTCGCCACGCGTAGACGACCGCAGCCGGACGGGGCCTGAGGTGTTCTTCGAGAACGTGCGCACCGCCCTGTCCGCGCTGATCGACAATCGGCTGCGGTCGGTCCTGACGCTGCTCGGCGTGGTGATCGGGGTGTTCGCGGTGACCACCACCGTCAGCCTGGGCGAGATCGCCACCGCCGGGATCACCTCCGAGATTCGTTCCTTCGGGTCGCAGTCGCTGTTCGTGCAGCGCGTGTTCGACGACCCGGACGCGCGCCGCTTCACCGATGCCGACGTCGAGGCGCTGTCGCGCCTGCCGGTGTCGATCCTGCGGCAGCAGAGCACGAGCGTGGACGCCGCCGCGGACGACGAGCGCACCCGCCTCACGCTGAACGGCACCGTCGCAGAGGCGCTCACGATCGACCGCTCGATCGAGTTGGCGCGCGGTCGCTGGTTCTCGGAGACCGACGCGGCCCGCGCCGCGTCGGTGATCGTGCTTTCGGCCGACGCCGCCGACGAGCTGTTCGAAGACGTCGCCGATCCGGTCGGCCGCGAGATCCTGATCGAGACGCGCGGATCCCGCAGTACCTACACCGTGATCGGCGTCGAGGCACGGATCGGGGGCGCCCTCGGCACCTTCGCGAACGACGTGTCGGGCGACGTCCCGCTCGAGGCGTTCTACCGGGACGTGCCGGGCGTACCGCGCGGCGAGTACGACTTCCTGCCGATCTCGATCGATCTGGACCGGGACGCCAGCGCGATCGAGCGGCAGGTCCGCTCGATCCTCGACCGGCGCAGGCCACCGGACAGCTACCAGGTCCAGTCGATCGAAGGTGCCCTGTCGCTGTTCAACACGATCACCGTGATCCTGCAGGTCCTGCTGGGCGGCATCGGCGCGATCAGCCTGCTGGTGGGCGGCATCGGCATCCTGAACATCATGCTGGTCAGCGTCACGGAGCGGACCCGAGAGATCGGTCTCCGCAAGGCGCTGGGCGCCACGCCCCGCACCATCCTGCAGCAGTTCCTGATCGAGGCGGTGGTCCTGACCGTCATCGGCGGAGCCATCGGCGTGGCCAGTTCGCTAGGGGTGCTCTGGCTGATCGTGCAGGTCGTGCCGTTCCTGGATGTGTTCGTGATCAACCCGTGGGTGGTGGCGATGGCGTTCTTGGTGAGCGTCGCGACCGGCGTGCTGTTCGGCGTGTGGCCGGCCCGGCGGGCGGCAGCGCTGAGCCCGATCGAAGCGCTGCGCTACGAGTGACCGCATGGTGATCGCATGGTGATCGCATGGTGATCGCATGGTGACCCCCCGACCCCGCCCCTACGAGGAGGATCTTCCCATGACCCCGTCCCCACGATCGACCGCGTCCGCTCTGCAGGTCGACCTCCGCCGAACGAGCGTCGCCACCGTGCTGGCCGCGATCGCTGCGGCCGTCGCGAATGCTCTGGTGTACGCCGTCGGCGACGCGTTCGGCGCCTTCCCCTCCGACGTGATCGTCACGGCGGGCATGCCGATGACGCTCGCGCCGATCGTCTCGCTCTCCGTCCTCGCGACCCTGACGGCCGGCGCCGTGTTCGCGCTGCTCGGTCGCGTCGCGACCCGACCGGTACGCGCCTTCCTGATCGTGTCCGGCGTCGTGTTGGTGGTCATGGCGGTGCCGCCATTCCTGATCGCGGACGCACCGGCTTTGATGATCGTGGCGCTGCAGGTCACCCACCTCGTCACCGCAGGCATCGCGGTGTACGCCCTGACGCGGTACGGGATGCGGAACGACGCGGTGCGGAACGGGGTGAGGCGCTAGGACGGCGGGACGGTCGCCCGGGTCCGCGGTACGTGCTCGGGTCCGCGACCGTGCGCGGCCTTCGTGGACCGCGCCACGCTCCCAGCTCGCCCGCTCACAACTCGCCCGCCAGGAACGCCGCCCGGTCGCGTTCGGCACGCTCGAGGAGCCGCTTCCGCTCCGCCGCGTCGCGCTTGCGCCAGGCAGCAACGATCATTCGCATGCGCGCGTTCGAGGCGAACCGTTCCTGGTGGCGGTCGATGAACGCCCAGTACCAGCCGGTCAGGGGACAGGCGTCCTCGCCGTGCTTCGCCTTGGGGTCGAAGCGGCAGCCGGCGCAGGCGTCGCTCATCTTGTGCAGGTAGTTCGCGCCGGCGGCGTACGGCTTGCTGGTCATCGTGCCCCCGTCGGCGTACTGGCTCATTCCCAGCACGTTGGGCACCATCACCCAATCGAGCGCGTCGAGGTGCGTAGCGGTGAACCAGGCCAGCACCTGCTCCGGATCGACGCCGACCAACTGCGCCACGTTGCCCAGCACCATCAGCCGCTGGATGTGGTGCGCGTAGCCGGTCCGGCGCAGCTGACCCACGGTCGTACCAAGACAGTGCAGCTGGGTCGGCTCGCCCCAGTAGGCGGGCGGCAGGGGCGCGTGGGCCTGCAGAGCGTTGGCGCCGTGCATCGCGGCACCTCGGGTGCGGTAGACGTGGTGCACGAACTCGCGCCAGCCGATCACCTGACGCACGAAGCCTTCGATCGCGTTCGTCGGGATGCGCCGTCGCCCGTCTTCGGCGTGCGCCAGCGCCGCGTCGACCACCTCGCGCGGGTGGAGCAGCCCCAGGTTGAGCGGCACCGACAGGGTCGAGTGCCACAAAAACGGTTCGCCCACCCGCATCGCGTCCTGCTGATCGCCGAAGCGCCGCAGCCGCTCGCGGCAGAACACGTCCAGCGCCCGAAGCGCCTGCTCGCGGTCGACCGGCCACCGAAAGGGGCGTGCCTCGCCCCAGCGGTGCGGGAAGCCTGCCTCGACCTCTTTGATCACCTCGCGCACCCGCGCGTCCGGCTCGAAGGCCGGGGGTGGCGGCGGACTCGCCTCCGTATCGGGACGCGCACGATTGTCCGCGTCGTAGTTCCAGCGGCCGCCGAGCGGCTCGCCGTCCTCCATCAGGATGCCGGTCGCACGCCGAACCTCGCGGTAGAACCCTTCCATGCGCAGGGTGCGCCGGCCCTCCACCCAGCGGTCGAAGAGCGCGTCGTCCGTGATCCACAGCTCGTTGGCGACCTGGCGCAGCCGTCCGCCGGCCCGCTCGGCCGCGGCGGCGATCGGCTCGGCGACGCCGTGGTCGTTCGGCGTCATGAGGGTCACCTCGCCCGCACCGTGACGCCGCAGGTGATCGTGGACCGCGCTAGCGAAGTCGTCGGACGCCGGGTCGTCGTGCTGATGGTAGGCGACCTCGAAGCCGTCGCGGCGCAGGGCGTCGGCGAAGCGCCGCATCGCCGCGAGGACCAGCACCAGCTTCTGGGCGTGATGCGCTGCGCCGTGCAGCAGGGCGCGCGACTCGACCATCAGCACCCGCACCTCGTCCGGTCGCGCGTTCGCCAGCGGGCCGACCTGGCGCGTGAGCTGATCGCCGAGGACGAGGACTGTGGGGCGCGTCATGCGAACGTTCCTGGCGAGGCGCTTTCGGCCGACCGCCCGCTCAATCGCGTTGCGGCGTGCCGTGCTCCAGGATCAACCCGACCGCAGTCCGGTTCGTGAAGCCCTGCCAGTAGCTGTGCTCGTCCGTGAACTCGCCGTCGTCGTCGACCGACCAGACGCCGTCCACGCCGCGTTCGACGAGATCCAGATACGTCGTCATGGCGGCGTCGCCCTTCAGGTGCAGGCCCAGGTACGCCGTGGCGAAGTGCTGCGCCACGTTGTTCATGCGGACCGTGTCCCACACCGCGTCACCGTAATGATCGAACGTTCCCGTCTCCCACGCCTCCCGCGGGGCGGGAATCGTGGCGGCGGCGTTGTGATTCGCGTTCTCGAACGTGAGCAGGTACCGCTCCGCGTTCACCGCGCCCTCGAAGATGCCGCGCACGCCGTTCGCGTACCCCGCGACGTCGTCGACGCTGCCCGCCATGAACAGCACCGGCGTCTCGATCCCGGCCAGACCGTCGGCGTCCCAGAACCCTGCGTTCCTGCCCCAGGGAGCGATGGCGACGGCCGCCACCACGCGCGGATCCTGGCGCGCCTCGAACGCCTCGGTGCCGGCCTGATGGTGCGCCAGCAGCCCGTTCGGGGGCGAGAAGCCGTACTGGGTGCTCGCTTCGGTGACGCCGCCGCCGATCACGTTGACGGCGCCGTACCCGCCCATCGAGTAGCCCACGATGCCCGTCGCCGCCACGTTCACCAGCCCGGACAAGAACCCGTCGTCCGCAGCGGAGGTGCGTTGCATCTCGTCCAGGACGAACAGCTGGTCCAGCGGCCGATTGTACAGCGTGCTCGCGAACGCGGCCTGATCGGCGTAGGTGCTGTCCGTGTGATCGATCGCGGCCACGACGTACCCCTTGCTGGCCAGGTTCTCGCTCAGGTGGGACAGCAGGAAGCGATTGCCGGGGTACCCGTGCGACACGATCACCAGCGGGTACGGTCCCTCGCCGACGTTCGGCGCCGCATCTCGCACGGCGCGGCCGGTCAGCTGGGCCTGCGCGCTGCCGTTCCGGGTCGTCACCCGGTACGTCGTGCCCGCCTCGGTCCCGGCCGCCAGCGTGGCGGGATACCAGACCTCCAGCGTCAGGGTCCGGTCGTAGCGTGGAGTCTCCTTCCCCTCGGTCGCCGAGAGAACGTCGAACCGGCCCTCGTCCGTGACCTGCACGGTGCGCACCCCTACCTGGTGCGGACCGTAGGCGGCCAACTCGGGCGCGTCCGGCCGTTGCACGTCGATGCGGTTGGACGGCTGCGCCAGCGCCGCGGCGGAGAAGAGGAAGAGGCCCGCGAACAGTAGAAGAAGTCGAGGCATGGCGCAAGGTATCACCGGCCGGAATGAGGCACCGTCGTCGTGTCGTCTTCGAGCGCCTTCGACCGACAACGGCTGACAGTGGTCGCACAGCCGAGACGCAACGGTTCACGGCGGACACCGAGCGCGAAATGGCGCACGCGAACCGCCACGACGCGCTTGCCTTCGTCCTTCCGCTCTGGTGGTGGAGCGTCCCCGCCGAACGGAAGGGCTATCTGGATCGCGTCTGGAACTACGGTTTCGCCTACGGTCCACGTCGGCTGCCGCACCGCACCGTGCTCTGGCTCACGGTCCGGGCGCCGTGTCGGGATCGACCCGGCACTCGACCCCCGGTTCATCCTGCCTCCTCACCGCGACGACGCTGCGGCGGCGCGACCGACAGGATGGCGGCCACGACCGCAGGCACGGCCGCGACCACCGGCGCCAGCGGGCGCCCCAGGACCGTCGCCACGACGCCGAACAGGATCGGTCCGACCACGAACCCGGCCGCGATGCACACGATCGTGACGGTGAAGCCGGTCGTCGGCCGGTCGGGAAACACCTCTTGACTCCACATCGCGACGAAGGCGTAGCCGGTGGCGAACGCCACGCCGAAGACCGCAGCGGACCCGAGCGCTCCGGCCATCGTCCCCGCCACCACCTGCAGGAAGGCG
>JBBDSD010000183.1:0-1265 GCA_040905065.1 Trueperaceae bacterium
ACGCTCGCTGGCCGACACCTATCACGTACACCGGCGCGTCGTCCGGGACGCGCTGGCCACGTCGACGCCACCGCAGCGAAAGACGCCGGAGCGTGCCCGTCCCACGCTGAGCGAGGAGATCGCCTCGTTCATCGACGGCATCATCCGTGGCGACCAGACGGCGCCGCGCAAGCAGCGGCACACGGATCGTCGGATCTTCCAGCGCGTCCACGACGAGCTCGGGGCGACGATCTCCGAGTCCACGGTGTCGCGTTACGCGCGGTCGCGCCGTCCCGAGCTCGGTCCGCGACCGCAGGTGTTCGTTCCACAGCACCACGAGATGGGACGCCAGGCCGAGGTCGACTTCTACGAGGCGCACATCCAGTTCCCCTCCGAGCTGGTGGTGGCGCAGATCATCACGCTGCGCTCGGAGTTCTCGGCGGCGGCCCTGCACGTGGCATATCCGAACCAGACGCAGGCCGCGCTGTTCGAGGGCATCGCGGCGGGCCTGGAGTTCTGTGGCGGCGTGTTCCCGATCCTGCGCTTCGACAACCTCAGCCAGGCCGTGGCTCGCGTGCTGCGCGGCGCGCGTCGCGTGGAGCAGGACCGCTTCGTGGCCTTCCGCTCGCACTACGGCTTCGTGGGCTCGTTCACCACGCCGGGCATTCGCGGTGCGCACGAGAAGGGCGGCGTGGAGAACGAGAACGGACGCTTCCGTCGTCGCTGGCTCACGCCGGTGCCGCAGGCCGGCGACTGGGACGGCCTCAACACCTATCTCCGCGAGTGCTGCCAGCGCGACCTGGACCGCACGATCGCTGGCCGAGGTGAGTCGGTCGGATCGATGCACGCCCGGGAGCGCGCCGTGCTGCGGCCGCTGCCGGCCGAGGGATTCGAGCTGGCCGAGGTGGCCACGGCCCTGGTCGATCAGCACGCCCGCATCACCGTGCGCACCAACCGCTATTCGGTCCCGGTGGCCCTGGTCGGCCGGCGCGTCGAGGTGCGCGTGCTGCCCATGACCATCGAGGTCCGCCACCATGGCCGCGTCGTGGCCACGCATGAGCGCTCGCACCTGAAATGGCAGGAGCACCTGCAGCTGGACCACTACCTCGAGCTCTTGCGATTCCGACCGGGCGCCTTCTTCGGCTCGATGCCGCTTCACCAGTCGCGGGTGCGCGGGGAGTTCCCGGCCGTCTACGAGGCCATGCTCGCCCGCCTGGTCGACCGCTACGGCCATCGCGACGCCGTGCGCCACATGGTCGAGATCCTCTTGCTGCACCGCACCGTCG
>JBBDSD010000184.1:0-1261 GCA_040905065.1 Trueperaceae bacterium
TCGAAGGGCAACGGCGTCGATCCGCTGGACGTGATCGAGGAGAGTGGTGCCGACGCGCTGCGCTTCGCCATGACGCACGCCTCGACCGGTGGGCAGGACGTGCGCTGGGACCCGCGCCGCGTCGAGATGGGGCGCGCCTTCGCCAACAAGCTGTGGAACGCTACCCGCTTCGCGTTCCTGAACCTGGACGGGCCGGAGGATCCGGGCCCGCCCGAGCGCCTGGCCGACCGCTGGATCGCGGCCCGCCTGGCGCGCGCCACGCGGACGGTGACCGACCGGTTCGAGGCGCTGGACCTGGGGGCCGCCAACCGGGCCGCGTACGACTTCGTGTGGAGCGAGTTCTGCGACTGGTACCTGGAGGCGGCCAAGCCGGCGCTGCAGGCCGGCGACGGCCGCACCCGATACGTGCTGCGTACCACGCTGGAAGCGATTCTGCGGATGCTGCATCCGCTGCTGCCGTTCGTGACCAGCGAGCTGTGGGAGGCGCTGGGGAATGAGAGGCAGGTGGCGTTGGAAGCGTGGCCCGAGCCCGAGGTCGACGGGCGCGACGACGCGGACGCCGAGGCGGAGTTCGAGCGGCTGCAGGCCGTCGTCGGCGCGATCCGGGCGTTGCGCGCCGAGGCGGACCTGCCCCCCAACCGCTCGGTGCCGGTGCACGCCAGCGGCGCCGTGGCCGAGCTGCTGCAGGCCCACGGCGACCTGGTCGCCGCGCTGGCGCGGGCGGAGCTCCGGAGCGGCGAGCCGGACGGTGCCGCCCTTCGGCAGGTACTGCCCGACGGCGATCTGCGTTTGCCGCTGGCCGGCCTGGTCGACGTGGACGCCTGGCGCGACCGGCAGGCGAAGCGTCTGACGGACCTGACCAAGGAGCGGACCCGCAGCGCCGGCAAGCTGAACAACGAGAAGTTCGTGCGCAAAGCGCCCGAGGCGGTCGTGGCCGAGGAGCGACGGCGCCTGGAGGAGGCGGAACGGATGATCGCAGGGGTCGAGGCGAGCTTGGCGCAGCTGGACTGAAGGGCGGCTCCGGGCGTCCGGTACGGCGATCAGGACGGCCTGACGTTCTTCTGACGGTGGCGATGCATTCTGCCGGTGGAACGACGCTTCCACCGGCCATCCGGCCGACCCCCTTGGAGGAACGCCATGCAACGATCCACCACCCGACTCCGCGACCTCGCCCGTCTGGCCACTGCCGTGGCCGCGATCTTTCTGGGATCTACTGACGTATGAATGGCGAGTTGTTCTGGCTTGATGATGGGCGCACGTC
>JBBDSD010000185.1:0-7486 GCA_040905065.1 Trueperaceae bacterium
TGGGCGCCCTGGTCAGCGGCCCAGACCAGGCCCGCCGCGACGGCCGACATCGTGTTCGTCAAGGTCCAGCCGCTAGGCGGCGTCCAACCGGCGCTGGAGGTCGTGCAGCGGTCGTGGGACGAGCAGGTCCCGATCGAATGGAACCGCGTCCACGATCTCCCCGACTACGTCGTGTTCGACCACAGCGCCCACGTGAACAACGGGGTCGGCTGCGCCAATTGCCACGGGGCCGTGGACCAGATGGCGGGCATGTGGAAGAACGAACCGATGACCATGGGCTGGTGCCTCGAATGCCACCGCGCGCCCGAAATGCAGCTGCGCCCCCGTAGCGAGGTGTTCAACATGGAGTACGTCCGGCCGTCGTCGAACGCCGACCAGGCGGAACTCGGTCACGCGTTGATCGACGCCTATCACGTGAACACCGAGAAACTCATTCAGTGCTCGACCTGCCACCGATGAGCGACGACGCGAACCCCACCCCCACCCTGCAGTCGATCCGCGAACGGCTGGACGGCACCAAGGGCCGCACCTTCTGGAAGGGCTTGGACGAGGTCGCCGACACCGACGCGTTCCGCTCGTTCATGGCCGAGGAGTTCCCGCGCCAGGCCGCCCCGCTGGAATCGTCGCTGCACCGCCGCGACTTCCTGAAGCTGCTGGGCGCCTCGCTGGCCCTCGCCGGCCTCTCCGCCTGCGCCCGTCCCGAAGCGCCGCACGACAAGATCGTGCCGTACGTCGAGACGCCAGAACAGATGGTGCCCGGCCGCCCCCTCTTCTTCGCGACCGCCATCAGCGACGGTGGCTACGCCGAAGGGCTGCTGGCCGAGAGTCACCAGGGCCGCCCCACCAAGGTCGAGGGCAACCCCGATCACCCCGCCAGCCAGGGCGCCACCAGCGCCGTCAGCCAAGCGACGGTCCTGACGTTGTACGACCCGGAACGATCGCAGGCGATCAGCGAAGGCGGTGCGGCGCGCGGCTGGGACCAGTTGGCCGCAGCGCTCTCCGACCTGGGCGACGGCGAGCGGGTGGCGGTCCTGACGGAGACGGTCACCTCCCCCACCCTGGCCCGGCAGATCGCCGAGTTGAAGGACGCATACCCCGGCCTGCGCTGGCATCAGTACGATCCGACGCACGCCGACGGCGCCGTGCTCGGTGCACGCGAAGCGTTCGGGCGGGACCTGACGGTCGTGCCCCACTTCGACCGGGCCGACGTGGTGCTGTCGCTGGACGCCGACTTCGTGCAGACCGGCCCCGGTCGTCTGGCGCACGCCAAGGCGTTCGCCGCCCGGAGGCGCGTGCGGAGCGCGGACGACGCCATGAACCGCCTCTGGATGGCGGAGTCCGCCCCGGCCAACACCGGCACCCTCGCCGACCACCGTCTGGCCCTCGATCCGGCCGGCGTGGCCGGCCTGGCCGCCGCGGTCGCCGAGCGCCTGGGCGTCGCCGCCCCGTCCGCTCCGCGGCCAGCGGCGCTGGAGGACGCCTGGCTGGACGCGCTGATCGACGACCTGCAGGAGCATCGCGGAAGCAGCCTGGTCGTGGCTGGCCACGACCAACCGGCCGCGGTGCACGCGCTGACGCACGCCATCAACGACGCGCTCGGGAACCTGGGCGAGACCGTCACCCTGCACGAACCGGTCGAAGCGCGGCCCGAGAGCCACCTGGACTCGCTACGCGACCTGGTGGCCGCCATGAACGGCGGCGAGATCGGCACCTTGGTGATCACAGGCGGCAATCCCGTCTACACCGCTCCGGCAGATCTGGACTTCGCCGCGGCGATGGACCGGGTGGACACCACCGTCCACCTGGGCCTGTACCGCGACGAGACCGGCATGCGCGCCGACTGGCACGTACCGGAGACGCACCACCTCGAATCGTGGAGCGACGTGCGCGCCTTCGACGGCACCGCCACCATCGCGCAACCGCTGATCCGTCCGTTCTACGGGGGCAGGTCGCCGCACGAACTGCTTGCGCTGCTGGCCGGCGATCCGGACGCCAGCGCCCACGACCTGGTGCGCGCCACCTGGCGCGAGCGGATCGACGGCGACTTCGAAGCGTTCTGGCGTCGGGCCGTGCACCGTGGCGCCGTTCCGGACAGCGCCGCGCCCTCGGTCGACGGCCTCTCCGTCTCCGACGTGAGCGGCCTGAACCTGCCGCAGGGCGGGAACGATCTGGTGCTGCTGCTCCGTCCCGACCCCAGCCTGGGCGACGGACGCTGGGCCAACAACGGCTGGCTGCAGGAGCTTCCCAAGCCGTTCAGCAAGCTCACCTGGGACAACGCCGCGCTGCTCAGCGCCCGCACCGCCGAGCGCCTGAACGTGCGCAACGAGGACCGGCTGGAGCTCACCGCCTCCGGTCGCACCCTCACCGCGCCGGTCTGGATTCAACCCGGCATGGCCGACGGCGTGGTGCTGCTGCACCTCGGATTCGGTCGCGACGCGGCCGGCCGCGTCGGCGCCGGCGTCGGCGTGAACGCCTACCGACTGCGCGCGTCGGACGCGCCGATCGTTGCCCCGCTGGCCGCAGCGAAGGCGTCCGGCCGGACCCGCCTGGCGTCCACGCAGCTGCACCAGGCGCTGGCAGGCACCGGCGAGCGGCGGCACATCGTGCGGCACGGCACCGTGGCCGACCTGCAGGCGGAGCCGGACCACCCGACGTTCGTCCATCCGGTGGCGCACCACGACTACGACCTGTACGAAAACTTCGCGTACGACGGCTCCGCCTGGGGCATGGTCGTCGACATGACGGTCTGCACAGGCTGCAACGCCTGCGTCACCGCCTGCCAGTCGGAGAACAACGTTCCGATCGTCGGCAAGGATCAGGTCCTGGTCGGCCGCGAGATGCACTGGATCCGCGTCGACGCCTACTACGGCGGCAGCGTGGACGATCCGGACTTCTACCAGATGCCGATGGCGTGCCAGCACTGCGAGAAGGCCCCGTGCGAGCCGGTCTGTCCGGTCGGCGCCACGCTCCACGACCACGAGGGCCTGAACGTCATGGTCTACAACCGGTGCGTCGGCACCCGCTACTGCAGCAACAACTGCCCCTACAAGGTGCGCACCTTCAACTACTTGCAGTACGCGGAGTTGAGCAGCAACGCCACCGAGCAGTCGCTGGCCGCCAACCCCGACGTCACCGTCCGCAGCCGCGGCGTGATGGAGAAGTGCACCTACTGCACCCAGCGCATCTCGCGCGCTCGCATCCAGGCCGGCAACGAGGACCGCAAGATCCGCGACGGCGAGGTCGTCACCGCCTGCCAGGCCGCCTGCCCCACCGACGCCATCGTGTTCGGCGACCTGAACGACGAGGAGAGCCGCGTGGCGCAGGACAAGCGCTCGGTCCTCAACTACGCGGTGCTGGAGGAGCTGAACACGGTGCCACGCACCACCTACCTGGCGCACGTCCGCAACCCCCACCCGGCGCTCGCCGAGCGCGGAACGGGAGCCGCCTGATGGGCGTCCGCAGCGGCAGCGTCGAGACCCAGCGCGCCATCCGGCCCGGCTACGACCCGGCCGGAATCGACGACACCGTCAACGCACCGGTCCTGGTCGGCGTCGGCCGCACCGCCGCCTGGTGGTGGATCGGGTTCGGCATCTCGCTCGCGCTGCTGGGTCTGTACCTCGCCTCGGTGGTGGTGCTGGTCACGCAAGGCGTCGGCATCTTCGGCAACAACCAGCCGGTCGCGTGGGCGATGCCGATCATCAACTTCGTGTGGTGGATCGGGATCGGGCACGCCGGCACGCTGATCTCCGCCGCGCTTCTGCTGTTCCGGCAGCCGTGGCGCACCTCGATCAACCGCTTTGCCGAAGCGATGACCATCTTCGCGGTGGTCTGCGCCGGGCTCTATCCGATCCTGCACCTGGGTCGCCCGTGGGTCTTCTACTGGCTGCTGCCGTACCCGAACACCTACGGCCTCTTCCCCAACTTCCGCAGCCCACTCGACTGGGACCTGTTCGCGATCGGCACCTACGCCAGCGTCTCGGTCCTGTTCTGGTTCATCGGCCTGATCCCCGACCTGGCCACCCTGCGCGACCAGAGCCGGACCCGAGCCCAGCGGATCTTGTACGGCATCCTCTGCCTCGGTTGGACCGGCTCCGCCAAGGCGTGGCAACGCTACCAGCGCGCCTACCTGCTGCTGGCGGCGCTCAGCTTCCCGCTGGTCCTCTCGGTCCACTCCACCATCGCCATGGACTTCGCCGTCAGCGTGGTCCCCGGCTGGAACAACACGGTCATGCCGCCCTACTTCGTGGCGGGCGCGGTGTTCGCGGGCTTCGCCATGGTGCTGATGCTGGCGATCCCGCTCCGCAAGGCGTTCCATCTCGAAGGCATGATCACCATGCGGCACCTGGACAACGCCGCCAAGTTGATGCTGGCGACCGGCATGATCGTGGTGTACGGCTACTTCGTGGAGTTGTTCGACGCCTACTACTCCGGCCTCGAGTTCGAACGGTTCATGGCGCTGAACCGCGTGTTCGGCGCGGATCACTGGTGGGCGTTCTGGCTCCTGATCGCCTGCAACCTGGTGGCGATCCAGCCGCTCTGGTTGCGCAGCGTCCGGCAGAACCCGTGGGCGCTGTTCGGCATCAGCGTCATCGTGTCGATCGGCATGTGGTTGGAACGGTTCGTGATCGTCGCGATCACCCTCACCAAGGACTTCCTGCCGTCCGCCTGGGGCGGCTACGTGCCCACCTTCTGGGATTGGTCGCTGTACGCCGGCTCGTTCGGTCTGTTCGGCACGCTGTTCTTCCTGTTCATCCGTCTGCTTCCCTCGATCGCGACGTCGGAGATGAAGGAGCTCGCGCATCACGATGCGCACCACGGCTCCGATCCGTTCGAGGAGATCCGTCAGGACGTCCACGCCAAGGAGGCCCGCTCGTGAGCGCATCCGCCACCGCCCACGCCGGAGCGGCCGGTGCCGAGCCCGACCTGTACGGCCTGGTGGCCGAGTTCGATTCGGTCGAGGCCCTCGAAACGGCTGCCGATGCGGCCCGCGAGGCCGGCTACCGCTCCATGGACGCGTACACCCCGTACCCGGTCGAGGGCCTGGACGAGAAGCTCGGCATGGAGCCGACCCGCCTCGGCTGGGTGGTCCTCGCCGCCGGCATCGCCGGTGCCCTGCTCGGTTTCGGCATGCAGTGGTACGCGAACGTCGTGTTCTACCCGCTCAACATCGGCGGCCAGCCGCTGAACAGCTGGCCCCAGTTCATCATCATCACCTTCGAGATGACGGTGCTCCTCTCGGCGTTCACCGCCGGCCTGTACATGCTGGGGCGCAACGGCCTGCCCCGCTACCACCACCCGATCTTCTCGACCCCGAACTTCGCCGCGGCGTCGCGCGACCGGTTCTTCCTCTGCATCGAGGCGCGCGACGCGCGCTTCGATCCGACCGCGGTCCGTACCTTCCTCGAGAAGCACGGCCCTGTCCGCGTCTCGGAGGTGGCATCGTGATGCGCGCGTCCACCGCCCGAGCAGGACGCCTGCGTAACCTGGTCACGCTCCTCGCGCTGGCAGCGCTGCTGGCCGCCTGCGGGCAGAACATGTCCGACCAGCCCCGTACCGAGGCGTACCAGTCCAGCCCGTTCTTCGAAGGAGGGGCCGCGATGCAGGCTCTGCCCGACGGCGTGGTATCCCGCAGCGAAGGCGATCTGGACCCCGCCTACCTGACCGGTCAAGGACCGGACGGACAGGTGACCGACCTGCCGATCGACCTCAGCGTGGATCTGCTGCTGCGCGGTCAGGAACGGTACGGCATCTACTGCGCCGTCTGTCACGGGTACGACGGTCGCGGGGACGGCGTCGCCGTCCAGCGCGGCTTCCCCCGACCCACCTCGTTCCACGAGCCGCGCCTGTTGGACGCCTCGGTGGGCTACGTGTTCGGTGCCGCCACGAACGGCTTCGGCCGGATGTACGGCTACGCGTCGCGCATTCCGACCGAGGACCGCTGGGCGATCGCCGCCTACGTCAAGGCGCTGCAGCTCAGCCAGAACGCCGAACGGACCGACCTGCCGGCGGACGTCCTCGACACGCTCGAGACCAGCGAAGGGAGCGTGCGCTGATGGAACGCGTCGCATTCCGTCGCGGACCGACCGTCGCGCTGATCCTGGGCGCGATCGGGTTGGTCGGCGGCGTGATCGCCGGCATGAACGGCGGATTCTACGAATCGTGGTTGCTCGCCTTCCTGTTCTGGATGGGCCTGGCGCTCGGTCACCTGGTGATGCTGATCGTGGGGCACATGGCCGGCGGCTCCTGGAGCGCCGTGGTGCAACGTCCGTTGGAGGCCGGCGTCTCGCTGCTCCCGGTGATGGCGCTGGCGTTCCTCCCGGTCCTGGTCGGCATCAACGTGCTGTACATCTGGACCGATCCGGCGTACGTGGCCGCCACCCCGATGGTCGAGGCGAAGGCCGGCTACCTGAACACGCCGTTCTTCGTGGTGCGCGCCGTGATCTACTTCGCGCTCTGGATCGGAGCGGCGGCGTTGTACCTTCGTGCCTCGGCCGCGCAGGACCGCGACCCGGCCGGAAGCGGTCGGATCGGCTACCGGCTCAAGAACCAGGGCGGCTGGTGGCTGGTGCTGTACGTGCTGACCATGTCGTTCGCCGGCCGCGATTGGGCCATGTCGCTCACGCCCGAGTGGTGGTCCGGCATCTACAGCGTGATCCTGATGATCTCGCAAGCGATCACCGCCGTCGCCTTCACCATCCTGGTGATGGTGCTCCTGGCCGGCCGCAGCGCCCGCATCGACGCGCTGCTCACCGAGAAGCGTCTGCAGGACCTCGGCAACTTCCTGATGGCGTTCCTGATGTTCTGGGCGTACGTAAGCTTCTCGCAGCTGATCGTGCAGTGGTCGGGCAACATCTCCGAATTGGCGCCGTGGTACGTGGCGCGCCTCGGTCCCGGCTGGTCCACCCTCTCCGTCTTCCTGCTGGTGTTCGGATTCCTGGCGCCGTTCGTGATCCTGTTCTCGCGCTGGGTCAAGCGCAAGCGTGCCGCGCTGGCCACCGTCGCGGTCTGGGCGCTGCTGGTCCAGGTGCTGAACACCGTCTACTTCCTGGTGCCGACCTACGGTCGCAGCGGCTTCCCGATCACGATCACCGACGCGGCGTTGCTGGTCGGCATCGGCGGCATCTGGGTGTTCTTCTACTTTCGGCGTCTGGGGTCGCAACCGATCCTGCCGCTGAACGATCCGCGCCTGAAGGGAGCCGAGCATGCCTGATTCCGACGGCAGCGATCGCACGTTGTTCACCTCCGGCCAGGTTCGGATGGCCTTCAATCTCACCGTGGTGGTCATGATCGGAACGCTGGTCGTGCTGCTGCTGATGGTGAGCTTTCAACCGCAGGCCCAGTTCCAGGCGGCCGACGACGGCCTCTACCGGGCGCACGTGATGAGCGCCGCCGAGGCGCTGGAAGGGTACGAACTGGTCGGCGAGACGCGCGCCCGCATCGACATTCGCCACGCGATCGATCTGGTGGCCGAGCGGGGCGTAGATCT
>JBBDSD010000186.1:0-1260 GCA_040905065.1 Trueperaceae bacterium
CGCGCGGCAGGTGCTGGTGCACGCCCGGCACGGCGAACCGCGCGTGGGCGTGCTCAATCCCGCCACCAAGCCGGTCCACGTCGCCACGGCGGAGGACCGCAAGAAGATCCCGGAGATGTCCGACTTCGCCGTCGATCTGGGTCTGGACGCCGAGACCGTCCGGACCGAGGTCCGCGTCGGCGACATGGTGACCCTGCTGCAGCCGTTCCAGGATCTGGGACCGGTCGTGGTCGGCAAGGCGCTGGACGACCGCAGCGGGTGCTGGATTTTGATCGAGACGCTGCGCCGCCTGTCCTCGCCCTCCTGCACGCTGCAAGCGGTGTTCAGCGTGCAAGAAGAGGTGGGCCTGCGCGGCGCCGCCACCAGCGCCTTCGGCTTGGAACCCACCGTCGGTATCGCGCTGGACACCACCCTCGCCGTCGACGTGCCGGGTACGCCCGACCATCAGGCGGTCACGCGCCTGGGGGACGGGGTCGGCATCAAGATCTCCGACTCGTCGATGGTGGCGCACGGCTGGCTGGTCGACGCGATGACCGCGCTGGCGGAACGGGACGGCGTGCCGCACCAGTTCGAGGTGCTGCCGTCGGGCGGGACCGACGCCGGCGCCATCCAGCGCAGCCGGGCCGGCGTGGCCAGCATCACGCTGTCGACGCCCTCGCGGTACGTGCACACCGTCACGGAAATGGTCGCGAAACGCGATCTGGAGGCGGCCGTGACCCTGCTCGGCGCTTTCCTGCACGATCCGGACGCGGCGACACCGCCGCGCACCTGAGAACGGAGTCCGCGTGGTCCTCGGCCTGATCAGCGACGTGCACGCGAACGTGATCGCCCTCGACGCGGCGCTCGCGGCACTGCGCTCGCAGGGCGCCACCACCGTCGTGTGCCTGGGCGACATGGTCGGCTACGGCCCCGCACCGAACGAGACGGTCGAGAGGCTGCGCGAAGAGAGGATCCTCTGCACCCTGGGCGCGGCGGACGAACGGATCGCCTTCGACTTCGACCGCCGCGCGCCGCCCCGCAAAGGGGTCGGGGACGCCACCATCGAGTGGACCCGCGACGTGCTCGAAGAGGTCCACGTCGCTTGGCTGCGCGAACTGCCGGTGCAACGCAAGATCGATACGCCGTTCGGTCGCCTGCGAGCGTTCCACGGCACGCTCGACGACCCGTCGGCCCGCACCGATCTGCAGGTCGACCCGGCCTCGCTCGCCAAGCTGTTCGACCGGCACCGCTGCCGGATCCTGGCGGCGGGCGCCACGCACG
>JBBDSD010000187.1:0-7470 GCA_040905065.1 Trueperaceae bacterium
CCTCCGCACCTCCCCCTGCGCCACCGAATCGAGGACCGAATGAGCGCCGAAGGCGACGCCCCCACCGTGACCCCCACCCTGCCGACGCCGACGCGGCGTCCGCGCCGTCTGCGCCGCAGCGGCGCGCTGCGCGACGCGGTGGCGGAGACCCGCCTGCACCCGTCGCAGTTGATCGCGCCGTACTTCGTGGTGCCGGGCAGGGACCAGGTGCAGACGATCGCCTCCCTGCCCGGCGTGGGGCGGTTCAGCGTGGACCAGCTGCTGCCCGAGCTGGAGCGCGCCCTGAAGGTCGGCGTCCGCACCGTCTGCCTGTTCGGCGTGGTGCCGGCCGACTGGAAGGACGGGCGCGGAAGTCACGCCGACGATCCGGACGGACCGGTGCCCAAGGCGCTGCGCGAGGCCCGGCGCGCGTTCGGCAACGACCTCACCCTGATCACCGACGTCTGCCTCTGCGGCTACACCGACCACGGGCACTGCGGCCTGCTGACGCCCGGCCGGCGCGGCGCGATCGTCGACGACGACGCCAGCCTGCCGCGCCTAGCCGCCATGGCGGTTTCGCACGCCGAGGCCGGCGCGCACCTGGTGGCCCCGTCCGACATGATGGACGGCCGCGTCGCCGCGATCCGCGCCGCGCTGGACCAGGCCGGCCAGGCGCGCGTGGGGATCCTGTCGTACGCCGTCAAGTACGCGTCGGCGTTCTACGGTCCGTTCCGCGACGCGGCGGGCAGCTCGCCGTCCGGCGGGGGCGGGCACGGCGAGATGGAGCCGCCCAGCGACCGTTCCAGCTACCAGATGGACGCCCGCAACGTCCGCGAGGCCGACCTGGAGGTCGACCTGGACGAAGCGGAGGGCGCCGACCTGCTGATGGTCAAGCCGGCGGGTCCGTACCTGGACGTGATCGCTCGCGTACGCGCCCGCAGCCGCCTGCCGCTGGTCGCCTACCAGGTGAGCGGCGAGTACGCCATGCTGGAGGCCGCCGCCAACGCGGGCGTGCTGGACCGTGCCGACGCGGTGCGCGAGTCGCTGCTGGCGATCCGGCGCGCCGGGGCCGACCTGATCTTCAGCTACTACGCCGTGCCCGCGCTGGAGCACCGCTGGCTGGAGCGTTGATGCCCGACCGGAGCGCGGCGCGCCCCTCCCCGCATGCGGGCCGACAGGCCTCCCGGCCGCGCCGCCTTCCGGACCGGCGGACCGTCACGCGGATCGCGTTCGGCGTGATCGTGGTGTTCGTCACCGCGCAAGCGCTCTGGTGGGTGGCGTTCCAGCGCGACTACATCCAGCGCACCAGCGAAGCGCGCCTCGAGGCGTGGGCCCACGACGCCGAGCTGGCCGACCGGGCGCTGGGGGCCGCGCGCGATCCGGACGCGCTGCGCGAAGCGGTGCTGCAGGCCAGTCCCCACCTGCGCTTCGACGGCGAACGGTTCGTGGTAGCCGCGGGCGTGCGCGACGCCTTCCTGGACCAGCAGCGCGGCTACCTGCGCATGTTCGCCTGGGAGGGCCCGTTCTTCGTGGCGGTGATCTTGGCGATGCTGGCGTTGATCGCGGCCTCGCTGCGGCAGGAACGGTCGCTCAAGCGCAGCCAGCAGAACTTCCTGTCCGCCATCACGCACGAGTTCACCACCCCGCTGGCCACCCTGCGCCTGCTGGTGCAGACCGCCCAGATGCGGGACCTGGACGCCGATCGCAGGCGCGAGTACCTGTCGCGCATGACCACCGAACTGGACCGGCTGGAACGCACCAGTTCCCAGGTGCTGGCCGCCGCCCGCCTGGAGCAGACGCCCGACGCGCCCCGGCTGGAACCGTGCGACCTTCGCACGGTGGTGCGCCGGCAGTTGGACGCCGCCCGGCCCGGCCTGCAGGCGCGCGGCGCCAAGGTGCGCCTGGTGGGGGACGACGAGCCGCTGCCGGTGTCGCTGCAGCCCGAAGCGTTCGCACTGGTGCTGTCGAACCTGCTGGACAACGCGGTGAAGTACGGACGGTCCCGCTCCGCTCGCGATGATGATCCGCTGGAGGTGATCGTGCAGCTCGAGGACCGCGGGCACCTAGTGACGCTGCACGTCGACGATGGTGGCGACGGCGTGCCCGAAGCCGATCGCGAGCGGATCTTCGATCGCTTCTACCGGCGCGGCGACGAATCGACCCGCAGCGCCCCCGGCACCGGCCTGGGGCTCTACCTGGTGCGACGCACCGGCGAGGCGATGAACGGCTGGGTCAAGGCGGACGCGAACCCGGCCGGGTCGGGCGCCCGCTTCACGATCCACCTGCCCCGCCGCGTGGCGGGCGAGGACGCGCTCGAGAGCGACGCGTCTCCTCGCAATCACGGTTCGAGCGACGCCGCCCGGGGAGGCGCATCGTGAGCCGTCCCGCCCGCTTGCTGCTGGTCGAGGACGAGGCCGCCCTGGCCGACGTCCTGGCCGACAACCTGCGCGAAGAGGGGTACGACCCGGTCGTGGCGCGCGACGGAGCGGAGGGGCTGCGCCTGTGGCGCGAGGGCGACGTGGATCTGGTGGTGCTCGACGTGATGCTGCCGCACCACGACGGCACCGAGGTGTGCCGCACCCGCCGCGCCGAGGGGGACGACACGCCGGTGCTGTTCCTCAGCGCCCGCGGCCGACCGGAGGAGCGCGTGGTGGGTCTGGCGGCCGGCGGGGACGACTACCTGGCGAAGCCGTTCCACCTGCCGGAGTTCCTGCTCCGGGTCGAGGCCCTGCTCCGTCGCCGCGGCTGGAACGACGCCACCGCGCCGGACACGGTGCGGTTCGGCGGGCACGAGGTCGACCTGCGCGGCTGGACCGCGCGGCTGGCCGACGGCCGCTCGGAGTCGCTGGGCGAGCGCGAGGTCGGCATCTTGCGGCTTTTGGCCGCCCGCGCCGGCGAGGCCGTGTCCCGCGACGACATCCTGGACGCCGTCTGGGGCGACGACGCGTTTCCCAGCAGCCGCACGATCGACAACGTGGTGATGCGCCTGCGGCGCCTGTTCGAACCGGATCCGCAGGCGCCCCGCCACTTCCACACCGTCTGGGGCGTCGGGTACCGCTTCGATCCGGAACCGGACCCGGCCGCCCACGACGTCGCGTCCCACCCCGACGCTGCGGACGATTCCGGAGGCCCCCCGTGAACGACCTGTTCCTGCGCGCCGTGCGCGGCGAGGATACCGAGCGCGCCCCGATCTGGCTGATGCGCCAAGCCGGACGCCACCTGCCCGAGTACCGGGCGCTGAAGGAGAAGCACCCGTTCTGGGAGCTGGCCCGCACCCCAGACCTGGCGGCCGAGGTCACACTGCAGCCGGTCCGGCGCTACGGCATGGACGCCGCCATCTTGTTTCAGGACATCATGACGCCGCTGCCAGCGATGGGCGTCGAGGTCGACTTCGCGCCTGGACCGGTGATTCGCAATCCGGTCCGCAGCATGGCCGACGTGCGGCGCCTGCGCGACCCCGCAGCGGACGAGATCGCGCCGTTCGTGCCCGAAGCGATCCGCCTGCTGCGGCGGGAGCTGCAGGTGCCCCTGATCGGCTTCGGCGGTGCTCCGCTCACGCTGGCCACCTACCTGATCGAGGGCGCGGGCAGCAAGGAGTACCCCACCTTCCGCGGCCTGCTGCGGTCGGATCCGGACGCCGCCCACGCCCTGTTGGCGGCGTTGACCCGCACCACCATCGGCTACCTCCGGGCGCAGGTCGACGCCGGCGCGCAGGCGATCCAACTGTTCGACAGTTGGGCCGGCCTGCACGACGTAGCCACCTACCGCACCTTCGGCGAACCGTACGCGCGCGCGGTGCTGGAGGCCCTGGCGGAGACGGGCGTGCCGCGTCTGTACATCGCGGTCGGCGCCGGCCACCTGCTGGACGCCTTCGCGGACCTTCCGGTCGAGGCGCTCAGCCTCGATTGGCGCACGCCGCTGCGCGAGGCGCGCGCCCGCGTCGGGTCGCGCGTGCCGGCGCTGCAGGGCAACCTGGACCCGGCCGTGCTGCTGGGTCCCGAAGCGGGGGTGCGCAGCGAAGCGGTGCGCGTCCTGCGCGAAGGGCGCGGCGGGGCGCACGTCTTCAACCTGGGGCACGGCATGCTGCCGGCCGTGGACCCGTCCCGCGTCGAGGCGTTGGTGGAGACGGTGCGGAGTTACGACCGCCACGGCCACGATCCGGAGGCCGACCCGTTGGACGCCGCGGCCGCGGAGTCCCGCGGGTGACCGTCCCGACCGACCCGAGCCGCAGCCGCATGCAGCGGCGGGCGCCGCGCCCCAGTCCGGGCGAGGCCAGCGACCTGCAGATCGCGGACGTCGACGCGCTCGCGGACGCTCCCGGCAGCCGGCGCGAACGGGTCGCGCGCACCATGCGGCGCGCCCAGGAACGGATCGTGCACGCGCTCGAACGGCTGGACGGCACGGGCGTCTTCGCCGAAGCGGCCTGGAACCGGCCGGGCGGCGGGGGCGGCCGAGCGCGGGTGCTGGAGGGCGGCGCCGTGATCGAGCGCGGCGGCGTGAACGTCTCCGCCGTGCACGGCGACGCCGTTCCGGCCAGCCTGGCGCGGCAGCATCCCGGGACGGAAGGAAAACCGTTCTTCGCGACCGGCCTGAGCATGGTGCTGCACCCGAGGAATCCGTACGTGCCGGCGTTCCACGCCAACTACCGCTACTTCGAGATCGGGCACGGCGAAGCGAGCGGGGTGTGGTGGTTCGGCGGCGGCGCGGACCTGACCCCGTCCCACCCGAACGAGGGCGACGTGATCGCCTTCCACCGCACGCTCCGCGCGATGGCCGGCCGGCACCCGCAGGCGCGCTACGACGATTGGAAGGCGACCTGCGACGACTACTTCACCGTCCGGCACCGAGGCGAGATGCGGGGCGTGGGCGGCATCTTCTTCGACGAACTCTCGCCGCCCGGCGAGGGCGACTTCGCGGCCGACCTGGCGATGGTCGAGGACGGCCTGGCCACCATCCCGACCGCCTGGATCCCCCTGGCGGAAGGCGCACGAGAACGTACGTACGGCGAGCGGGAGAAGGCATGGCAACGCCTGCGGCGCGGCCGCTACGTCGAGTTCAACCTGGTGTACGACCGTGGAACGCTGTTCGGGCTGCAGACGCGCGGCAACGAAGAGGCGATCCTGATGAGCATGCCGCCCGAAGCGTCGTGGCGGTTCGACCACCATCCCGCGCCCGGCACGCCCGAATCGCGAGCGCTGGCGTTCTACCGCCCGCACCCGTGGGCCGAGTCGAGCGAAGCGGACGCGCGAGCGCGCGACCACGCCCACCCCCCCGAACGAGAAGCCGCGAGCGCCGCCGACGCCCCAGAACGAGGAGAGGACCCCACAAGAGCGAAGGACCCACCGGCATCGTGATGATGAACCTGGGCGGACCGAAAGACCTGGACGAGGTCCAGCCGTTTCTGCTGAAGCTATTCGCCGATCGCGAGATCATCCAGCTTCCCCTGCAGAACCGGCTCGGGCCGTTCATCGCCAAGCGCAGGACCAAGAGCGTGCAGCAGAACTACCGCGACATTGGCGGCGGCAGCCCGATCCTGGAGTGGACCGAGACCCAGGGCCGCGGCATGTGCGAGCGGCTGGATCACCTCTCCCCCGAAACGGCGCCCCACAAGTTCTACGTGGCGTTCCGCTACATCGACCCCACCAGCGAAGACGCGCTCCGCGCGATGAAGGCGGACGGCGTGAAGCGCGCGGTCGCGTTCACGCAGTACCCGCAGTTCAGCTGCGCCACCACCGGTTCGTCCCTCAACGAACTGTGGCGCGCCGCCCGGCGGGTGGGGCTGCAGGACGCGTTCGACTGGAGCGTCATCGACCGCTGGCCGGTCCACCCCACCTTCTTGGACGCCATGACGGACACCGTGCGGCAGGGATTGGACCGCTTCTCCGACGAGGACCGCGAAGACGTCCTGATCGTGTTCAGCGCGCACTCCCTGCCGATGGGCGTGGTGAACCGGGGCGACGCCTACCCCGCCGAGATCGGCGCCACCGCGCACGAGGTCATGAAGCGCCTGGGGTACGCCTACGAGCACTTGGTCGCCTACCAGTCGGAGGTGGGTCCGGTGCCGTGGCTGGGACCGTCCACCGAGTCGGTCATCGAGCAGCTGGGCGCCAAGAAGCGCCGCAACGTGCTGGTCGTCCCGATCGCGTTCACGAGCGACCACATCGAGACCTTGCACGAGCTGGACATCGAGTACGGCGAACTGGCCGAGCACGCCGGCATCACGAACTACGTGCGCGCTCCGGCGTTGAACGGCATGCCCAAGTTCCAGGACGCGCTGGCGGAGATCGTGCGCGAGCACCTGAAGAGCGGCGAGGCGTGCACCAAGCAGTACGGCCTGCGCTGCCCCGGTTGCGTCAACCCGCAGTGCCGCAACATCCTGTCGCCGGTCGCACCGTACAAGCGCACCAACGTCAGCCCGTCGAAGGAGAACCGCCGCTACGGGCAGCTGTGACGCCTGCGCGCGCACGGGAAGGCGGGCGAGGCTAGACGGACGAGGCGTCGGGCGTACGATCGCGCGCTGAGCATCCACGCTACCGCGCCGACCCGACCCCGTCCGCACCCGCCTACGCTTCCGTCCACCACGGCGTAGGCGCGGACCCTAGCGCCGTGCACGAGGGACCTCGCGGCCCCCTACCGTCGGGCCATGTCCCCGACCCCGTCCTCCCCACGGTCCCGCCCGGTGGTCCGTGCGACCGACCGCCGTAGGTCGCGCCGTGCCGCAACGCGCACCGCCTCCGTGCGCCTCGTCGCCGCGCTGCTGGTGGTGGCGTCCCTGCTCGCCTGGCCCACGGTCGAAGGGGGACGCGCCGCGCACGCGGCCCAGGCACCGCTTCCCCTCCCGCACCGCGCCTGGATTCCGCAAGCCCACCCGCACGGTTGTGGCGCGGCGCTGCTGGCGACCATGCTCGCCGCGTTCGGCCTGCCCGGCGATCAGCACGCGCTCCTGAGCGAGGAACCCCCCGGCCCGGACGGCATCCACCTGGCGGCCTTCGCGCGCATGGCGGAGCGGCACGGCCTGCCCGGTCGGTGGATCCGCGTTCCGGACCACCGGGCGTCGGACGCACCGTTCGTGGCCCACCTGGCGCGACCGGTCGGCCACCTGGTGTGGGTCCTGGAGCGCGTCGGCGCTTGGCATCTGGTCCTCGATCCGGACGCCGGCGTCGCCCTCTGGCACGACGACCGGCTGCGCCGCCGCGCGACCGGCCTCCGCTTCGTGCTGGACCGCACCGTTCCGGACGCCGCGACCGTCGACGCGGCCGTCGCCGCCGGCCGCCCGGCCGCGCGAGGAGAGGACCGACCGTGAGCGCGCGCGCCCGACGCCGGTCGGCGCCGCTCCGACGCGCGTCGCACCGACCCGTATCGCGCACGACCTGGTTCGCCTGGGCCGCCGTCTCCGCAACGCTGATGGCCGCGTCGCTTCGCGTTCCGGAGTTCGCGCTGGCGATGCCGGTCGCGACCGCGACGGCGTTCCAGGCGTTCCGCGCCTCCGAA
>JBBDSD010000188.1:0-1253 GCA_040905065.1 Trueperaceae bacterium
AAACCCGCGGGGCGGGGCAGCGGTGACAAGTAGTTCGACCAGCCACCGTTGGCCGGCGAGCTGCGGATCCAACCGGTCGACCTTCGCGAGCTGCTGCAGCGCGAGCCACGAGGTGGGCTGGTGGATCCGGCCCTCCCAGACGCGCCCGAGGACCTCCTCACCCAGCGCTGCGTCGTCCAGCTCGGTGAGCAGCACCAGTAGCTCGCCGTCAGCTCCGGCGTGGTCGAACATCGCAGCGCGGACCGCCAGGGGAGAGACGCACGGCACGATGCGGGCCGGACCCGCATCGGTCTGGATTGTCTCGTCGCCGGTCCAGCGCGGCTCAGCAGCGACCGCGATCGCGCGGCGCCGGTCGCGTCCACGAGCGTCCAGCTGCGCGATCAGGGCCCGCAGCGTCGGCTCGGTGACGGTCCGGACAGTCACCGGCGTGTGTCCCAGGACACGTCGAGGTAGCTCAGCTCGTCAACCGTTTCGAGCAGCTCCTGCAGGCGCGCACGAGCAGCCTCACGGTCCGACTCGCTGCGTCCGTCGAACGTGAACCGATGTGGTTGCGGCGAGGCGCCGGTGTTGTCCGGGCCCGGGTCGCTGACCAGTCGATCGTCGCCCGTCGGACCCCCCGGTCCGTGCGGTGGTCGTCCAGTCGAGTAGTCCTTGGTGTCGCCCGTCTTCTGCTCGACGGTCTTGCCAAGCAGCGACGTCGCGGCGCTCGTCGCCGCCTCCAGCGCCGCCTGCAGCGGCTTGGTCAGTTCGTCCGCTTCGACCGCCTCTCGGAGCCGGTCGGCGATGCCCGTGGCCTGGGCCTGCCAGTCGCCCCCCAGTCCAGTCGCGGTGCGCAGCAGCTCCCAATTGGCCGACTCGATCGCGGTGGCGACCTGGCCGGCGGACTTGATGGACCGGCCGATGGCGGCTGCGCTGGTGGGCACGTCCGCCCGAGCGAACGCTTCGATCGCATCGACGTCGTCATTGCTGAGCAGCGCCTCGACGATCGTGGCGGCCGCGTCGGCGGTGCGGGCACGGTTGACCTGCGTGTCCACGCCGACGAACCCGGTCGCGGTCGGCAGGGCCTGCGGGAGCCGCCCAACAGCGTCGCGGTAGGTGCGCGCCTCGTTCTGCAACGCAGTCGCCAGCGCCGCCACGTTCGCGGCGGTCGGCAGCGGGCTCGCCGGTATCCCGAAGATGTGCTGCGCGCGTTCCTGTGCCGCGGTCCAGTCCTCATCCGACGGGGGTCGCTGGGTCCGCGCCTCGACGGTCGG
>JBBDSD010000189.1:0-7426 GCA_040905065.1 Trueperaceae bacterium
CCGTCGACGCGCGCGCTACCGTGCGGTCTGGATCAGAACTGCACGCGGAAGGTCGTGGTGCGCGTGATGCCGCCGCTGAAGGTGACGTCGAGCGTCGCTTCGATGACGGTGCCGGGCGCGGGCGCGGGATCCAGCTGCACCTCGATGCAGCCCTGGCCCTGCGTCGCCGCGAAGATCGTGTCGAACATGCCGGCGATGTCTCCCTGATCGCCGACCAGGACGCGGAAGCCGCCGGTGCCCTGGACGAGCGCGTCCAGTTCCGCACCGCTGGCGCCCCCGAAGCCGACGCCGAACATGACCACGCCCTCGTCGCGAGCGTGCTGGTTCGCGTCGTCGACGCTCATGCTCGATGCGTTCTCCTGACCGTCGGTCATGACGACCCCGATCCGGTTCGGCTCGCTGCGGGCCTCGAGCATCGTGACCGAATCGTGTGCAGCGTCCCACAGCGGCGTGAGGCCGGACTGGTGGAAAGTGTCGTCGATCGCCTGGTTCAGATCGTTCTGGTCGGAAGTGAAGTCCTGCATGACCTCGGCGGTCAGCAGGCCCGTCGTCGTGCTCACGCTGCTCGAGAAGCGAGCCACGGCCGCGACGTCGCCGGACCGCATGTCCTGCACGAAGCGCTTGGCGGCGTCGAAGCGAAGCCCGTCCGGATCCTGGCTGCTCATCGATCCGGTCTCGTCCATCATCAGGACGCCCGCTACGTCGCCCGCGGTGGCGGTGATGTCGCCGCAGATCCGCGTGGTCGGCGTGAACGTCTGGGTCGAGTTGTCGACGTCGTCGATCCGCACGGACGCGCTCTGGACGGAGGCGCTCGACACGATGTTTCCGTTCGCGTCCCGGCCGCTGATGCTCAACTCGATGGTTCCGGTCGCGTCGCCGTCGGCGCGGTCGACGCGAACGCCGTTGACCTGCACCTCTTCCGGCGCGACGCTGGCTTGCTGCCCACATGCGACCAGCAATCCGATGATTCCGATCCCCAGGAGGGACATCTTCGTCAGGCGTACCCAATTCCTCATGTGCTGCACCTTTCGCTTTCCGGCCGTTCCGGTCGGCCGTTTCGGCCGTGCATGCAGGGCCGCGAGGGGCGGATGTCTCAAGGCGTATACGTATCCGAAGGTAGCAGATGGATCGCGCTCGTAGGATGAGACATCCCACATGCCGTCCGGGTGCTTCCGATCCCGTCGATCACGCAAGGTGCTCGACGAGGAACGTACCCGTCCGCTTCCACCAGGTCAGCGCCGTCTCCCGGTCCGCCGGCCCGTGCCCGCTCTTCTCGTCGACCACGTACGCGACCTCGAGGCCCCTGGCACGCATCGCGTCGACCATCTGGTCGGACTCGGCCTGCACCACGCGCGGGTCGTTGGCGCCCTGGAAGATCAGCATCGGCACCCGGACGTTCTGGACGTGCGTCAGGGGCGAGCGTTCGCGAAGGCGTTCGCGGTCGGCGGGATCGTCCGCGTCGCCCACCCAGGCGGCCATCATCGGTTGCCAGTGGGGCGGAACGCTGCCGACGAACGTCAGTAGGTTGGCGGGACCGACCACGTCGACCGCGACCGCCCAACGGTCGGGCAGACGCGTCACGGCCGACAGGGTCGCGAAGCCACCGAACGAACCGCCGAACACGCCGATCCGGACCGGATCGACCCAATCCTTCTCCGACAGCCAGTCGGCGGCGGCCTCGATGTCGCGCAGTTCGCCTCCGCCCCAGTCGCGGTGGATGAGTCGCTGGTAGCTCTTGCCGTATCCGGTCGAACCCCGCACGTTCGGTGCCAGCACCGCGACGCCGCGGTCGACCAGGTAGGCGTACAGCCCGTCGTACATGTAGCGCGGTTGCTCCTGCGCTTCCGGCCCCCCGTGGATCGACAGCACCACCGGGAACGGTCCGTCGCCCCGCGGCCGGTAGAGCCACGCCGGGATCTCGCGATCGAAGCTCGGGTAGCGCACCGGCTCCGGCTGCGGCATCCGCTCGGGGTCGAGGCCGCCCAGCATCGACTGTTCGCGCGCCTCGAGCGCCTCGTGGCTCCGCTTCGGCTCCAGCTCGAGTTCGAACAGGTTCGCGGCGTGCGCCGGGGTCGAGAGATTGAGCAGCACGCGTCGCTCGTGAGGATGCAACGACAGCCCGTCGATCACGCCGAACGGTAGCTGCGGATCGGGCAGAGGCCGGTTCTCGGTCAGGTCGTAGGCGCGCAGCCGGTGCGCGCCGTCGCGATTCTCGACCGTGACCGTGGTGCGGCCGTCCTCCGCCACCTCGAACCCCTCCACGTCCCGGTCGGGGGCGTGCACCAGCCTCCACGCGTCGCGCGTCAGATCGTAGAAGGCGAGGCCCAGGAACTCGCGGTCCAAATCGGTCCTGAGATAGAAACCGCTCCCATCGCGCGCCCAAGGGCCGGGCCAAAACTTGGCCTCGCCGTCGTGCGGCGTGAGGTGCCGCGTCGCGCCGCTCTCCAGGTCGATCAGGTGCAGATCCTGATTCATGTTGCCGTGCACATCGACGGCCACCGCCATGCTCCCGTCCGGTGACACGCCGGCCGCGTAGAAGCGGCCACCCTCCGTCAAGCGCCGGCGGGCGCCGGACTCCAGGTCCAGGACCTGCACGTCCACCTCGGACGGTTCGCGGTCGTTCGACGCGATCAGGATCTTGCCGCCGGGAAGCGGCTCGCCCAGCTGATGCTGCGCTTCGGGTGCCTCGGTCAGGCGGCGCGGCCAGCCGGCACGACCGCCGTGCACGTCCACGACGTACACCTGGTGCATCTCGTCCCCGTCGTGGTCAGCGAGGAACACGATGCGGTCGGCTTCGCGGGTCCAGGCGAAGTCGACCACGCGGAGGCCGGGTAGCTCGGTGAGCTGCGTCGCGAAGCCGCCTCCGGTCGGTTGCGACCACAACTGGTTGCGGCCGCTGGTCGGTGCGACGTACGCGAACGTGGCGCGGTCCGGCGGGTTGGCGCCGGCGCCGATGCGACGGACGGCGGCGAAGCGTTCGAAGGGAAGGGGGTCGTGGGCATCCATGCTGGGCACGGTAGCGTGCGTGCCCTCGCTGCGCAACGCGAGCCCGCGTGCTTCCGGTCCGGCTCAGGGACGGGCCGCGACCTCGCGCCCCCGCGCCAGGAACGAGGCGAACCGCTCCTCGCTCAGGTTGCTGCCGCACACGATGGCGGCCACGCGCCGGTCGCGGATCTCCGCCGCGAGCGGCCCTTGCAAAGCAGCCAGCACCGCGGCCGCCGCCGGCTCCAGCGCGAAGCGCCAGGCGTCGTAGGCGTCCGCCACGGCGCGGCAGAGGGCGTCGTCGTCCACCGTGACGATCCGGTCGCACACCGCCGCGACCGCGTCGACCACGTCCTGCGTGTGCAGCGGAGCGCCCAGGCTGTCGGCGACCGTGTCGACTTCGACGCGCTCCAGCGCCCGTCCGCGCTCCAGGCTGCGGCGCATGCCGTCGGCACCGGTCGGTTCGACTCCGATCAAGGTCGCGGCGGGCGCGAGCGCGCGCACCGCTGCGCCCACCCCCGCCATCAGGCCGCCCCCGCCGATGGCGACCAGGACCACCTCGGGCGGCTGGGCGACGTCCTCGAGCAGTTCCAGTCCGACGGTGCCGGTGCCCTCCCAGGTACGGATCCCGTCGAACGGGTGCAGGAAGGCGCGCCCCTCGTTGTCGCGGATCCGCATCACGGTGCGGAACGCGTCGTCGATGTCATCGGCCAGCACCACTTCGGCGCCGTAGGCGCGACAGAGCGCCACGCGGGCCGGATCGGCCGCCCGGTGCATCACCACCTTGGCCGAGGTGCCCGCCACCCGTGCGGCGAACGCCACGGCGATGGCGTGGTTGCCGGCGCTGGCCGCGGTCACCCCCGCGCGCAGCGCCTCCGTCGGAAGCGTCAGGGCGGCGTTCAGCGCCCCGCGCGCCTTGAAGGTGCCGGTGCGTTGCAGGAACTCGAGTTTCAGGTCCAGCGAGGCGGGCGCGACCTCCGGCAGCGGCACCGGGGCGGGCAGGTGCAGCACCGGCGTGCGGATCAGGTGCGGTGCGACGCGGGCGTGCGCCGCACGGATCCCCTCCAGCGTAGGTCCCGGACCGCTCACCCCGGGATCCGCACCCAGTCGCCGGTGCGACCGCTCTCGAAGATCGCGTCGATGACCCGCATGTTGGCGACCGCGTCGCTCAGGGGCGTGGGAACGGGCGCGTCGCGCAGGACCGCGTCGCTGAACGCTTCGGCCTGCAGCGTGTACTGGTCGGTCCGGTCGAAGACCGTCTCGTGCGTTCCCTCGTCCGTCTCGTGCCAGAGGCGGGTGGGGCCGTCCTGTGGGGCGTTGAACGGGATCTCGAGCTCCACGCGGCCGTCGCTGCCGAACGCTTGCGCGCGCTGATGCCGGATCAGCTGGGTGCCGCAACTGAAGGTGGCGCTACGCCCATCACCGAAGTCCATCAGGCAACTGACCAACCGGTCGACCTCGAGCTCGGGATCGACGTCGACGGTGGCGACCACCCGCTCCGGCTCGCGCCCGAACAGGTAGCGCGACAGCGACACGTCGTAGCTGCCGATGTCCATCAGACCGCCGCCGCCGGCTTCCTTCTGGTTGCGGATGTTGGTCGGGTCCAACTTGAAGTAGGAGAAGTGCGAATGCACCGTCTGCAGACGGCCGATCGCGCCGTCGTCGACCAGTTCCTTGGCGCGGATCCACTGCGGATGGAAGCGGTACATGAACGCCTCCATCACCTTGAGCTTCGGGTGCTGCTGGGCGGCGTCGGCCAGGCGCTGCGCCTCGGCGGCGTCCATGCCGACCGGTTTCTCGACCAGCACGTGCTTGCCGGCTTCCAGCGCGCGCAGGCTCCAGTCGACGTGCATGTGGTTCGGTACCGGTACGTAGACCGCGTCGATCTCCGGGTCGGCCAGGAGCGCTTCGTAGCTGCCGTGCCAGCGCGGGATGCGCAGCTTGGCGGCGGCGTCGCGGGCGGCCTGGTCGGTGCGGGAGGAGATGGTGGTCACTTCGAGGTTGCCCGCCTTCTGCATGGCGGGGATCACCTTGTCCAGGCCGATGCGGGCGGTGCTGAGGATGCCCCAGCGGAGCTTCTTCGTGTCGGTCACGGTCGGTCCTCCTCACGTTCGGTCGGGGGTGCGGACGGTCGCGGGGAGCTCGCGTGGCCTGGCGAGCAGCGGCGGGCGCGTCCCGACGCCGGGGCGGCCGTCACGACGTTGGCGTGCGGCATCGTACCGCCTGGGCGGTATTCGGCCGCGGTCCGCGCGCCCGAGCGGGGTCGGCGCGTCCTTGCAGAACGCGTCATCGGTCGCCGCGACCTGCGCATCGTTGCCTTAGCGCAACAGCACGCAGCCGGTGGGCATACGGCGATGCATACGCCGTCGGTGTACGTGCTGGACGGGATTGGGTTGAAACTTCGGCCAACGGACGGGCTCCGTTGCGCATAGGCAACGATGCCCGGATCCGCGAGAGCGACGCGCCGGCGAGGGATCCCACGGGACCTGGCCCCGACCGGCGCAGCGTCAGCCAGCGTCCTCGTTCTTGAGGCGCACGTCGAACGCGTCGCGGAGCGACTCGGCGAAGAAGGTGAATCCCAGCGTGGCGACCACCAGGAAGCCGCTGCCGAACACGATCGGCCAGGGCGAGAG
The DNA here is from genome assembly GCA_040905065.1 of Trueperaceae bacterium. GTDB lineage: Bacteria > Deinococcota > Deinococci > Deinococcales > Trueperaceae > SLSQ01. Next base: position 5,616 of record JBBDSD010000189.1, read on the forward strand.
CCGCACGTACGAGTAGCCCTCGCGCAGGATGCTGCCCCAACTGGGGGTGGGGGGCGGAACGCCCAGGCCCAGGAAGCTGAGGCCTGCCTCGAAGGTGATGACGACCGGGATGTCCATCGCAGCCTGGATGAACAGCGGCGCGACCACGTTGGGCAGCAGGTGCACCGTCATGATGCGCGGTGGCCGAGCGCCCAGCGCGCGCGATGCGGTGACGTACTCCTCCTCGCGTGCCTTGATCGTCTGGGCGCGGATCAAGCGCCCGTACGACGGCATGCTGGTGATGGCGATGATGGTGACCAGCATCACTAGGCTGGGGCCGGTGAGGGCGATCAGGGCGATCGCCAGCAGCAGCGACGGGAACGACCGGATCACGTCGAAGAACAGCACGATGGCGTGGTCAGCCACGCCGCCGAAGTAGCCGGCGATCAGGCCGAACAGCGAGCCGACCAGCGCCGCCACCAGCGTGGCGGGCACGGCGACCATCAGCGCGATGCGCGCGCCGAACAGCAGGCGGCTGAACAGGTCGCGGCCCAGTTGATCGGTGCCCATCAGGTGCTCGCTGCTGGGGCCGGCCAAGCGGTTGGCGACGTCGATGCCGTCGGGCGTGTACGGCGTGATCCACGGTGCGAAGATCGCCAGCATCACGATCAGGGTGACGCACGCCAGCCCGAAGAGGCCGGTGGCGTCGGCGAAGGCGCGGCCCAGCGAGGTACGACGCATGCGCGCCCAGAAGCCGCGCGTGGGAGCGGATGCGGTGGTCTCGGTGGTCATCTCACTCGGTCCGAATCCGCGGGTCGACGAGGCCGTACGACAGGTCGGCCAACAGGTTGGCGATCGCGTAGAACAGCACCGCCACGATCAGGCCGCCTTGCACCACGGGGAAGTTGCGGGACTCGATCGCGTTGAGGATCAAAAAGCCGAGTCCGGGCCGGTTGAAGATGATCTCGATCAGCACCGTCCCGCCCAGCAGGTTGCCGAAACCGACGCCGACCACGGCGATGGTGGGGATCAGCGCCCCGCGCAGGGCGTGCTTGTACAGCACCCGCTGCGGGTCGAGACCCTTGGAGTGGGCGGTGCGGACGTGATCCTTGGTGAGCTCCTCCAGCACGGAGGTACGGACCAATCGCGCGATGTAGCCGACCCAGGGGATGGCGAGCGCAAGCACGGGCAGCACCAGGTGCCGCAGCTGCGAGATCGGATCGCCGGACGACCCACCGCCGCTGACCGGGAACCAGCCCAGTTGCACGCTGAAGATCAGCAGCAGCAGCAGGCCGGCCACGAACGGGGGCGTGGTGATGAACGCCACCGACAGGAACGCCGTGACGCGGTCGAACAGCGAGTTGCGATGTCCTGCCGAGAAGGCGCCCAGCGGGATGCCGACCAGCAGCGCGAGCCCGATGCCCGACACGGCCAGCACCACCGTGAACGGCAGCACGCCGAACACCAGTTCGGAGACCGGCATGAAGTTGAGGACGTCCTGGCCCATGTCGCCGCGCGCGATGTTCCACAGGTACACGCCCAACTGGACCGGGATCGGTTCGTCCAGCAGCATCCGCTCGCGGAACGATTCGATCATCCCCGGCGTGGCCCGCGGACCCAACATCACGCGGGCGGGATCGCCGGGGATCAGGCGCAGGATCACGAAGAGGAGCGCCATGGCCAGCACCACCGTGAGGGCGGTGGTGACCAGGCGTCTCAGCGTGAATGCCAGCACGGCGCCTCCGTCACTCGGTCAGGCTGCGCCAGTGGTGGTACTGGGCGTACATCGCCAGGAAGGTCGGCTCGATCTCGGCCGGACGGTAGACGTACAC
>JBBDSD010000190.1:0-7401 GCA_040905065.1 Trueperaceae bacterium
GGCGTGTAACGTTGAGAAGGTTGTTACGTTAGAATACTTTGCTGCGATCGGTGTTTCAACAGAACGCTGTAGGGAAACGGTCGCCATCCCCCTCTCTTTCCGGTTCGTTCAGCAAGCTTGTGCCGACGCGTGTCTCCGCCGCATCCCCACACTGATACCCGTTCGGCCGGCTATCTGGTGATCCGGCATGGAGGGCGATGGACCGATGTCCTGCGACTGGTGGCGGGGCGACGGATTATCATCGGACGCGCCAGTTCTAGCCAGATTGTCGTGCGGAGCGACCGCTGCAGCCGCCAGCACGCCGAGATTTTCAGTGTCGACGGGAAGTGGATCCTGCGTGATCTCGGCAGCCGCAACGGGACTTTCGTTGACGGCCGCCAGATCGAGGAAGACCACCCGCTCGCAGAGGGGGAAACGGTCGAAGTCGCCATTTGTCAGATGAGTTTTGTCACCGATATCGCCGATGCGTTTTCCGGGGGAAGCGGTCCGGTCGCCCCCGCCAGCCAGGTGACGGCGAGCGGCCCCCCCAGCGAGAAGCGGTCCGCGATCTCGCCGCCGAGCGCGCCGACCACGAACCCGCCCACGCCGAGCACGCCCCACATCGCCGCGCCGATCCACGACGGCAGGCCGGCCGCCTGCGCCGCCTCGGGCGCGTACGCGAAGTAGGCGCCGGACGTCACCGACGCCAGCGCCGCCACCGCGAACAACCGCAGGGCCGCAGGGGCCAGGAGGCCCGCCCACCCGTACTGGACCTTGGCCGCGCGGCCCGGAGGATGCCTCGGAAGCACGAATGCGTTCACGAGGGCCGCTACCAGGCCGACGACGGCGAACGCGCCCCAGGCGAGACGCCAGGTGCTTCCCGTGAGCGCGACCAGCAGGCTGGCGATCACGAGTCCGAACGGAGAACCGGCGTTCACCAACGCCAACGCGCGTCGCTGGCGGCCCTCCGGCACCCGCTGCGCGACCGCGTCCGAGAACGGCGACCAGGCCCCGCCCGCGCTCGTTCCGGCCAGGATCAGCCCGACCGTGAGCGTCACCGTGGTCTGCGCCGTAGCGACCAGCAGAGCGCCGACGGTCAGGAGGATGCACCCGGCGACCACCGGCACGCGCGGCCCGTACCGTGCCGCAACGATGCCGGTCGCTACCGTCGCGACCAGGTAGCCGAACTGTGCGGCGCCGGCCAGGTAGCCGATGGCGTCCAGGTCCAGCGCGAACTCGGTACGGAACGCAGGCACGAACAGGCCGTACGCCTGCCGCCCCAGGCCGTAGGTCGCGGCCAGGGCCAGCAGGCCGGCCATGCCGACGTGGACGGTGGATCGATCGGACACGGACGCTCCCGCCTGCGAGCGCCCCTCCCCGAACCCGCGGATGCCTCGCAGGGTGGAGCGTACCGCGCGCGGCTTGCGGTATCCGGAGGCCGAGTAAGAACGCCGACAGTCGTCGACCTGTAGGGTCCGTCTCAGGACCGACCGGTGACGGCGGTCCGTGCTTCGGAGGCAACGAAGCCCTCTCCCGTATGTGGGCGCTTGGGATGGGTGGAGCCAGTAGCGCAACCGGCCGAAGGTGATGTCAGAGCATCTTCTCCAACACGTTCTCGTTTCACCTTCGTCAAGACCGAGCACTTCGCGTTGGGACGGCACGAGCTTGTCGTCCCGACCGAACGTTCGATGAAGGGGGGACGACATTCTAGGCGCGACGATCGAGTCAGGCCCATGCGGCCAGCGACGATGCGACGCCCCATCACGCCAGCCACCGTACGCGCCTCGCCCAGGGGCACCACCGAACCAACCAGCAGCCCATGCACATCGGCACCCCGTGCCGCAGGAGTCCACCATGACCTACGTCCGTACCTTCGCCACGACCCTCCTCGCCTTCGCCGCGTTCACCGCCTCCGCGGCCTTCGCTCAGACGGCCACCTCGACCAGCGACGCCACCGTCGCTACGGTCAACGACCTGTCGATCACGGGCGGCGGTATCGTGACGCTCGCGCCTACGCTCGCTACGCCTGCCACCGGCGATCCGACGGATCTCGCCTACGAGACGAACGATGGCGCGACCTACAAGATCGTGCTGAGCGTCGACGTGGACGGCTGGACGTTCACGCCCGCGTCGGGAACGCCTGCAGCGAACACCTTCCCGCAACTGACGGTGGAGACCGTGACGGCGCCGGAGGGTAGCACGACCGCGACCGGCACCTTGATCAGCGCCACCAACGTGCTCACGTCGGTGGACGTCGTCAGCGACCTCGTCAACGTAAAGGACACGGCGTCCGTCACGCTCGGCGCCAGCATCACCGAGACGGTCGTCTCCGGCACCTACGAAGCTGGCCTCACCTACACCTGGACCGCGCAGTAAGCACGCCGTAGCTTCGTCTTGTCGCTTACGCTTCGGGGAGGGGCCGACCGGCTCCTCCCCGTCGCTTCGATTCCGCTCGGGGAAGGGATCTCGCACATGTACCGCTCCATCGTTCGTCGCACGTTCGCACCGGTGCTAGGGATCCTCGCCTGCCTCGGTGCCACGGCCCATGCGCAAGCACCCGTGCCGGACGACGTCGCCGAGGTCCGCGTGACCAGCTCCCTTCGCCACGAACTCCAGGTGAGCCCCAGCGAGAACCGGGTGGTCCAGCTCACGCTGGAGAACACGGGAGACGCGTCCGCGACCGCCACGATCGTGCAGGTCGACTTCCTGCTCGACGACCAGGGCGACCTGATCGAACAGCCGCTGCATGCGCTCCCTACCTCGAACGCCGCCTGGTTGGAGGTGGCCTCGCAGGTCGAGGTGCCCGCAAGGAGCACGATCGACGTGCCGGTCACCTTGCAGGTGCCGCGAGACGCAGAACGCGGCTCGTACTGGAGCATGCTGATGGTGCAGCCGGTCGGAACCACGGTGGAGCAGGAGCGCGTGGAGGAGGGCGTCCGAACCTCCGTCACCGTCAGCTTCCGTTTCGGCGTCACCCTGATCACGCACGTCGGGCAGCCCGCGGAGCAGAACCTGCTGTTCCGCGATCCCGGCCTGACGCACGACGAGGCGACCGGCACCCACACGTTCAGCGTCACGATCGACAACCCCAGCCACTTCCTGGCGTCGACGGAGGCGTGGCTCGAGCTCTACGATGCGCAAGGGAACATGGTGAGCGAAGTGCAGGCGGGCTCGCTGCGCATCTACCCTGGCATGCGACGTCGCCACACGTTCGACGTGGGGACGCTGGACGAGCAGGCGTATCAGGCCGTGATCATCGTGGACGCCGGGCGCGACGACGTGTTCGGCGTTCGTTACGACCTCGACCTAGGCTCGCAATAGCGGTCCGTCGCTTCATGAGGTGGGGAGGAGGCCGGACCTTCCTGCTGCTCGCGCTCGTGCTCGCGGCGCCGTCGGCGACGGCGCAGGAAGCGGCCACGCCGAACGCAGCCATGCCGAACGCAGCCACGGTAGTGGCCACCCCCGTCGCGTCGGTGGTGGAGGCACTCCCTCGCGAGACGGTGACGTTCCGGCTGCATCTCCAGAACGACAGCGACCGGCGCGCCACCTTCACGCCGACCGTCACGCCGCCCATGGGGTGGACCGTGCTGGTTCCGCCGGGCGAGGTACGGCTCGAGGCGGGCGCCTCGCGCGTGGTGGTGTTCACGCTCCTCGTCGCCGCAGGCGCGGAAGCCGGCAGCTACGTCTTCCCCGTCACGTACTTCCTGACCCGGGATGGGCCGCAACGCCGAGCAATGTTCGAGGCGCGCGTTCCCGTCATCGACGGCGTGACGCTCACCCGCCTCGAGGCCCCCGCCTACGTCGCCAGCGAGCGGTTCACCACCCGCTTCCTGCTCCGCAACGACGGCAACGCCCACCAGGCTTGGCAGCTGACGGCCCGCAGCAGCGCGTCGCTGCCGCTGGAACTCGATCCGGAACAGGTCGAGTTGGGTCCCGGCGACGCGACCGAGGTGCGGGTGCTCGCCACCGTGCCCGCGGACCACCTTGCTGCCAGCATCACCCACGTCGTGACGCTGCGCGCGCAACGCCCCGACCGGCCCGAGGTGCAGGTGGTGGCGCGCGCCACCAGCGAACTGATTCCCCGCGCCCCCTCCACCGCGAGCGCGCTCCATACCTTTCCGCTGACGGTCCGTCTTGCGCTCGAAGCCAGCAATGACGGGACGACGCGCATCGCGGGACCCACCGTCGAGTTGTCCGGTACCGGTCCCGTCCACGATCGCGACCCGGGCCGCCTCACGGTCCGCTTGAAGACCGCCCTGGCCCGACCGCTCGCCCCCGAGGCGTTCCTGGTCTCGTACCGGGATGCACGCACCAGCGTCGCCGTAGGGATGCAGGCGTTCTCCCGCTCATCGCTGGCGGCGACCGAGACCGGTTTCGGGGTGCACGCGCAACGAAGCTGGCAGACCGCTCCCGCCGTGAGCGTGACGGGGAGCGCATCGGCGTACGCCAGCGACGCCGGACGGGCCATTGGGGCGGCGGTCGAAACGTCGATCGAGGGTGGCTTCGCGGCCGGCCTGCAGCTGCACCGTGCCCCGGACGGCTCGCTCGTCTCCGTGAGCGCCGGCTACCGAGCACCCGTCGCGGACCCCACCCGCCTCGAACTGTCCCTGCTGGAAGCCGCCTACGCGCTGCGCAGCACGCCCGGCCAGGGGGCCCTGGGGCAGGCGTTCCGCGTGCGTGCGGGCCTGCGGGACGGCCCGAGCAGCGTCGATCTGCGCTACCGATCGCACACGGCAGCGTTCACCCCGTCGGGGAGGCACGAGTCGACGTTGGACCTGCGTGCGGCGCTGCGCCTGAACGACGTGGCGAGCCTCGACCCGAGTTCGCCGCTGCATCTGCACCTCGCCTACGGAACCGAGCACGTGGGGCCCGCCACCGGAACCTCGACCGAAAAGCGCGTCCGCACCTTTGGGGCCACGCTCACCGCCCGTCTGGGCCGCACCGGTCTGTCCGTCGGCCACCGAGAGGCGTGGACGCAGGAGGGCGCGACCGCCACGCGGGAAGGGACCAGCCACCTGCAGGCGTACCTGCCGCTCGGGGAGCACGCCAGTCTGCGGCAACGCCTGTCGTGGCGGCACGCCGACCCGACCGGCGAGGGGTCCCACCTTCTGTACGAGGCGACCGGGGTCACGGCGACCGGCGAGGACGGTCGCCTGACCGCGAATCTCGTGGCGGGCTTGGCCCTCCACGGGCCCCACGTCGACACGCTGACGCTTGGCGCCCGTTGGTCGGGCCCCCTCTCCGAGAGCTGGTCGTTGCGCGCCGAAGGATCCGTGGTTCTGCTCGGCCGGGGCGACGTTCTGGCACTGGAGGGCAAGGCCCGCAAACGCTTCGCGAACGATCACGAACTCGAACTCGGCGTCGACCTGACGGCCCGCGAAGCGCGGCCGCTTCGGGCCACCTTCGCGGTCGCCTACGCCGTGCCATTCCAGGTGCCGCTCGGCCCGCGCTCGGACGTCGGCACCATCCGCGGCAGCGTCCGCACCGCAAGTGGCGACCCGCTCGCAGGGGTGATCGTCATCGCGTCCGGCGCCACGGCCGTGACGGGGGCGGACGGCACCTTCACCCTTCCCGCCGTCGCGCTGGGCCCTCAGGCGGTCCACCTTCTGCCGAGCACCGTGCCGGTGGAGAGCCCCATCGTCACGCCCGCCCCGCCAGTCACGATCGAGGTGCGAGCAGGCGAGGTGGCCCAGGTCGCCTTCGAGGTCACGCCCGGAGCGACGGTCGCCGGTCGACTCGTTCCCGAGGCGGCCGCAGGCAACGACGACCGCTCCGTCCTACCACCGAAGAGCGATCCGGCGCGGTGGTTGCCGGGGGCCACGGTGGAGCTGACCGACGGCACCCGCACCCTTCGTTCCGTCACCGACGCGGCCGGTGCCTTCCTCTTCCTGCGCGTCCCGCCCGGTCCGTGGACGCTTCGGCTGCTCCACCCCACGCTGCCCGACGACTACCGCCTTGAACCCACGGAGCGGCAGGTGCAGGTACGGGCCGGCCGACGCGTGGACGTGGAGTTCCACCTCATCTCGGTGCAGCGCGCCATCCGCTTCCAGGACGGTGGTCGGATCGACGGTCGACCGTAGCAACGGGTTCCTCCGCGACGTGTCGAATCCCACGGTCCCTGGGGGCGTCTTTACATATCACCACTCGATGATCTATCGTGACGGCATGCCCGACACCGCCTCCACGCCGACGGACCTCACCAGCAAACTGTTCCGCGGCTTCGCCGACCCGACGCGCCTGACGGTCCTCGAAGCGTTGCGAAACGGACCACTGTGCGTCGGCGACGTCGTCCGCCGGACCGGCCTGCGCCAGTCGGGCGTGTCCAACCATCTCGCCTGCCTGAAGGGCTGCGGGCTGGTCGCCTGCGAGCGCCAGGGCCGCTACGTCGTCTACCGCATGAGCGACCCGCGCGTGGCCGAGTTGCTCGGCCTGGCCGAGGAGCTCCTTGCGGACGTGGCGCACGGCGTACCCGCCTGCACCCGCTACGACCCCGAGGTCGCCGCTCATGGCTGACACCGCTCCTCCCGGCACCAGCACGCCGCTCCGGACGGTCGAGCTGCCCGTCCACGGCATGGACTGCGGCGACTGCGTCCGGAACGTCCGGCGCGCGATCACCGACTTGCCCGGCGTGCGCGACGTCGCGGTGACCCTCGCCGGCGAGCGGGCGGAGGTGACGCTGGATCCCGCACGCACCCGCGTCGCGGAGGTCCGCCGCGCGATCGAACGAGCCGGCTACGCCTGCCCGATGCCGGGCGCCTCATCGGAACGGGCCTCCGAAAACGCTGCGACCGGATCGGAGCGGGCGGCCGCGACGACGCGGCGCGCCATGACGCTCATGGGCCTGATCTTCGCGGCCGTGCTGATCGTGGTCGTGATCGGCGAGGGCCTCGGCCTGCTGGATGCGGTGACCGACCGCGTCCCGCCGTGGGTTGGGGCGCTGCTGGTGCTCGCCTTCGGTTGGCCGGTGTTCCGCAACGTGGCGCGCAACGCCCTGCGTGGCCGGATCGTGTCCCACACGCTGATGAGCAGCGGCGCGATGGCCGCCCTGGCGATCGGCGAGTGGGCGACCGCGGCGCTGGTCGTGTTCTTCATGCGCGTCGGCGACTACGCCGAGAGCTTCACGACCGAGCGTGCCCGGCGCTCGCTGAAGGACCTGACCGAGCTGGCCCCCCGCACCGCCCGCGTCGAGCGCGAGGGAACGGAGCGCGAGTTACCGGTCGAGCAGCTGCGCGTCGGCGACGTCGTGGTGGTGCAGCCCGGCGAGATCGTTCCCGTCGACGGCGAGGTCGTGAGCGGCGCAGCGACGATGAACCAGGCGGCCGTCACCGGGGAGTCGATGCCGGCCGAGGCCGGCGAGGGCAGCCGCGTCTTCGCCGCCACCCTCGCCCAGCTGGGCAGCCTCCGCGTCCGCGCCACCGGCGT
>JBBDSD010000191.1:0-1241 GCA_040905065.1 Trueperaceae bacterium
ACGCCGTCGCCGCCTGGCCGGAGGCGCGGAGCGCGTGGGTGCTCTGCGGCAAGGGCGACAACGGCGGGGACGGCTACGTCGCCGCCCGCCTGCTGACCCGGGCCGGGGTCCGGGTCCGGGTGCTGGCGCTAGGTCCGGAGCGCTCGCGCAGCGACGCGGCGGAGGCCGCCCGCGCCGCCTGGCACCGGCTCGGTGCCATCGAGGCGCTGGACCCAGGTGCGTGCGTTCCGCACGGCGACGGACCGGACCTGATCCTAGACGCCCTATTCGGCACCGGGCTCTCCCGTCCGCTTCGCGGCGTGCCGGCCGAGGTGGCCGAAGCGATCTCCGCCCTCCCCTGCCCGGTCTTGGCGGTCGACCTGCCGAGCGGCGTGCACGCCGACCGAGCGACGCCGCCCGGACCGCACGTACGCGCCGATCGCACCGTGCAGTTCGGCTGGCCGCGCCTGGCGTCCGCCCTCGCGCCCGCCCGTTTCGCCTTCGGGCGCTGGGAGGTGGCGGACATCGGTCTGCCCGCAGGTGCGCTGCCGGACGCGCCTTCCCCAGGTCGGCCGCGCTGGACCGGTGCCGCCGATGCGGCCGCGGGCCTTCCCCCGCTGGTTCCGGGGCGGCACAAGTACGGCGCTGGCACCGTGCTGATCGTGGGCGGCTCGGAGCGCTACGCGGGCGCGGCCGAACTGGCCTGCCGCGGTGCGCACCGTGCCGGCGCCGGCCTGGTGACCCTGGCCACGCCCGCACCGTTCCCCTCCCGCTGGCCGGAGACGGTGCTCCTTCCGCTCCCCGATCCGACATCGACCGACGACCCCCTGGCGGCCGCCCGCGACCTGGACCCACGCCACGCCGCCGCGCTGGTGGTGGGACCCGGCATGGACCACGCGTGGCGCCCGCAGCTGCCGGCGCTGCTGCGCGCGCAGCGCGGCGCGACGGTCCTGGACGCCGGGGCGCTGGACGACGGACTTCGCGACGTGGTGCGCGACCTTGTGCGCGACCGTGGTGGCGACCGTGGCCGCGACCGCGACGACGTCTGGATCACGCCGCACCTGGGCGAAGCGGCACGGCTGACCGGCGCCAGCAGCGACGAGGTCGCCGCCGACCCGATCGGAACGGCGCGTGCGCTGGCCGCGTCGTGGAATGCGGGTGTGGTGCTGAAAGGCGCAGGCAGCGTGATCGCCGACCGGAACGGAGCGATCCGCGTGGTCGCCCGGGGCCACCCCGGCATGGCGTCCGGCGGGACCGGCGAC
>JBBDSD010000192.1:0-7337 GCA_040905065.1 Trueperaceae bacterium
TCATTGCCACCGGCCCGCTGACCTCCGGCGCCCTCGCCGAAGCGATCCGGGCCGCGCTGGGCGCTCCTGCACACGCGCCCTGAGGTCCGGGACGCCAGTGGCGGCCGGCCGTGGTGATCGGCCGGAGCGACCGGCGTCGGTGGCTCAGAAGTCGCCGTCCGCCACCTGGAAGACGTGGTAGCCACGCTCGCGCCAGAAGCGGACCACGAACGCGCGGTCCTCGAGCACCACCAGGGTCCGCTCCGGCATCAGATCGTGGGCCGCGACCAGGTCGCGCTTGATCGCGTCGTCGGGGCGGTCGTCGCCCCCATCGCGCAGGAGGAGCAGGTCGCACGGCACGCGGTGCCGCTCGAGCCAAGCGACCGTCATCTCGCGCGCGATCTCGCCACGGCCGCTCACGATCACGATCTCGTACCCGGCCGCGTGCAGGTGCCGCAGGACGGTGATGGTGCGCAGAATCGGCGGATCGTCGGCGCACGCCAAAAAGAACGCGTCCCAATCGGCCGGCGGTTCGAGGATGTGGTGCAAGCGATGATCGACGTTGGCGAGCGTGCCGTCGAGATCGCTGATCACGACGGTCGGCTCCGGCGGCGGCGTAGGGGGATGGTGCATCGTGTCGTCCGTTTCCCGTGAACGCGCGACGGGGTCGCTGGTTCCCGTGCTCGCGTGCGCTCAGAGCCGCACGACCTCCTGCTGTTCCGGCAGTTCCGAGACGGTCACGTCGGGGTGGTCCTCCAGGAACCAGCGTTCGTCGTAGGCGCTGCGGAAGAGGGCCACGATCGCGCCGTCCGCATCGACCGCCAGCTTGGCGGATCGCGGCGCGGGTACCGGCTCCTTCGACAGCCAACGCACGATGCCGTGCGGCTCGGAGGTGAGCTCGACCTCGACGCCGTACTCCTCGCGCATGCGGTGCCGGAACACGTCGAACTGCAGCGGACCGACCGCGCCCAGGATCGGATCGCGCGCGCCCTGCGCCGGCAGGAACACCTGCACCACGCCCTCGTCCGCCAGCTGGTCCAGGCCCTTGCGGAACCCCTTGCGCTTGTCGGCCTGCACCGGACGCACGGTGGCGAACGACTCCGGCGCGAAGCGGGGAAAGTCGCGCAGGCGCCGGCCCGGAACGGTGGAGAGCACGTCGCCGATCCGGAACGCGCCCGGCACGATCAGGCCGATCACGTCGCCGGGCAGCGCGGACTCGACCGTTTCGCGCCCCTGACCGAACAGGTGGTGCGCCCGGGCCAGCTTCAGGTCGCGTCCGCTTCGCGCGTGATGCACGTGCATGCCGCGCTCGAAGCGGCCGGAGACCACGCGCACGTAGGCGGTACGGTCGCGGTGCTGCTTGTCCATGTTCGCCTGCAGCTTGAACACGAACGCCGCGAACTCCGGGTCGGTCGGTTCGATCCGGCCGTCGACCAGGTCCACCCCGCCGGGAGGTGGCGCGAGCTGCAGGAAGCGTCGCAGGAACGGCTCGACCCCGAAGTTGGTGAGGACGCTGCCGAAGAAGACCGGCGTGATCTCGCCGGCCAGGACCGCGGCCGGATCCAGCGGCGGGAGCAGCGCCTCGACGAACTCGACCTGTTCCTGTAGGCGATCGTGCAGCTGCTCGCCGATCAGGCCGCGAAGCTCCGGATCGTCCACGCCGGAGGTCGCGACCGGAGCGGGCCGGCTGCCGCGTGCGGTGCGTTCGAACAGGTGCACCTGCCGCGTGGGCACCTCGTACACGCCCTTGAAGTCGGGTCCGTCGCCGATCGGCCAAGTGACGGGCGAGCTCTCCAGCCGCAGCACCTTCTGGAGTTCGTCCAGCAGCTCGACCGGATCGCGCGCGGGACGGTCCAGCTTGTTGATGAAGGTGAACACCGGCAGGCCGCGCCTGCGCGCGACGGCGAACAGCTTCTCGGTCTGCGCCTGCACCCCGCGCGCCGCGTCCAGCAGCATCACCGCCGAATCGGCCGCGGTCAGGGTGCGGTAGGTGTCCTCGCTGAAGTCCTGGTGCCCGGGCGTGTCCAGCAGGTTCAGGACGTGCCCGTTGTAGGCGATGCGCAGGGCGGCCGAGGTGATCGAGATGCCGCGCTCCTGCTCCATCGACATCCAGTCGCTGGTGGCGTGCTTGCTGCCCGCCTTGCCGGTCACGGCGCCCGCCTCCCGCACCGCGCCGGAGTAGAGCAGCAGCTTCTCCGTCAGGGTCGTCTTCCCGGCGTCCGGGTGCGAGATGATCGCGAACGTCCTGCGGCGCGCGATCTCCGGAGCGAGCCCATCGGGCGCAGGCGCGTCGGCTCCGGGTCGCTCCGAGTGGACGGACGACCGCGGTTCGCTGGGCGCTGGCGGGGTGGGACGGTCGGTCATGACGGACTCCGGTCGCGGGGGGCGGGCGTGCGCACGGACGCGTGCGCTCGGCGACCGCCCAGCCTACCGCACGCCCGCTGCATTCTGCGCGTCCTCACCGACGCGCGGCCCTCCCGGGCCTCAGGCGCCTTCGTGCAGCGCGCCGACCGCCGCCTCCAGCTTCGCGCGCGCATCGTCCAGCATCCCCCGCAGGGCGGGTAGCGCCTCGGGCGCCATCCGGTCGAACAGATCGATCGGATCCTGCACGCGCACCTCGGTCCCGCCGTCCACCTCGCGTAGCGACACGCTGCAGGGGAGGAGGGTGGCGAGGGCTCGGTCGTGATCGAGGACGCCCTTGCCGACCGCGGGCGAGCACACGCCCAGGATGCGGTGGGCCTCGTGGTCGGCGTCCAACTTCTTCTTCATGACCCCTTGCACGTCGATCTCGGTCAGGACACCGAAGCCGCGCTCCTGCAAGGCGGCTTCGAATAGCTCCCGGACCGTGGCGAGGGGAGCGGGCACGTGCATGGTCAGGGCGTCGGAACCGTTCGGTGTCGCGTCGTTCATGGCGCACCTCCAGCCAGCACGATACCCTAGGGGGATATCTGTTGGGAAGTGGGGGGTATGCCTGTGGAACGTTTCCGACCGTCGTGGACTCCGTTCCTCGCCGACGAAGGAGGCGTGCTCGCCGCGGACCGGCTGGCGGCCGCAGGCGTACACGGTTGACGCGCAGCGCGCGTTGACGCGCACCCAACGGGAGTTGGAGCGCGAGCGTGCCCACTTCGAACGGCAAGCCGGCACCGACGTACTCACCGGCCTGGCCAACCGCCAGCAGGTGCTCCAGGCGCTGAGTGCGGAGATCGCCCGAGCGGCACGGAACGACACGCGACTCGCGGTGCTGCTGCTGGACGTGGATCGCTTCAAGGAGGTGAACGACGCGTTCGGCCATCCGGCCGGCGACGCCGTGCTCCGCGCCGTCGCGGAGATTTTGACGTCGGAAAGCCGCAGCTACGACGTGGTCGCCCGCCTGGGCGGAGACGAGTTCCTCTGCCTGCTACCTGACAGCGAACCGAATCACGTCGAGGCGTTCGGGCAGCGGATCGCCGATCGCGTCCGAGCCGTGCGCCTCTCCGAGGCGCCCACGCCGCTCACCATCAGCGTCGGCGTGGTGCGGGCCGCACCGAACGATGATCCCAGCAGCGTCCTGTCGCGCGTGGACGTGGCCCTCTACGACGCCAAGCGCGCGGGTCGCGACCGGGTGCACCTGGGGGAGGCGCCGTGATCGATGTCGTGGCTCGCTGACCTGCACGCTCGCACGGGGCAGGCGATCGCGGACGGCGCCGAGGTGCGTGCCGCACCGTTGCCGAGCGACCTCGCGCGGCGCGACGGCACGATCGGCGACCGTCCGGCCCGAATCGAGGTGGATGCCTGGACCGGACCGGGCGTGGTTCAGCTCCCGCGGAACCAGCGAAGCTCGTCCGGATCGCGTCCCGCCACCCGCTCCGCGAGCGCGCGACCCGCGATCGCGCCGATCAGGTTGCCGGTACCGTCGTACCCGCCGGCGGCCCACACGCCCCGGCGCACCTCGCCCACGAACGGAAGGGTGCCGGGGCCGAACCCGACCGACGCCGCCCAGCGATGCGTGATCGCCGCGTGCACGCACAACCGCTCCCGCAAGAAACGGGTGAGTCGCTCCTGCACCACCCCTCCCGGCGTGGGGTCGTCCGTCGCCTCGCTGGCGCCGCCCGCGTCCCGGAAGCCCCCGAGCGCGATCCGCCCGTCCGGCGTGCGGCGCCAGTACTCGAAACCGTAGCGGTAGTAGACGGGGCGGGGGAGAGGCGGGTGATCGGTCGGCGCGGTCGCCAGCATCTGCAGGCGGACCGTGCGGACCGTATTCGCGAGCTCGGGCAGCAGTCGCTCCAGGCCCCCGTCGATCGCCACGATCACGTGGCGGCACCGCACGCGGCCGTGGCGGGTGCGGACCACGCGCTCGCTCTTGTCGTGCGGCGCGTCGACGGTCACCACCGGCGAGCGACCGAACAGGACGGCCCCCTCGCGCAGCGCCGCTCGCGCCATCGCGCGGCACCGCATCAGCGGATCGACGACGCCGTCCTCGGGGAAGAGCAGTCCGCGCCCTTCGGGGCCGCCGTACGGTTCGACCGGAAGGCCGTCCTCGCGCATGGCGCGGCGTTGCGCTTCGCAATCGTCGAGCTCGATGGCGTCCGCGGCGATGCGCAGCGAACCGCTCCGGTCCCCCGCGCCCGGCGCCTCGTCCACGACCGCGGCGATTTCGCGCACGGTACGGAGGTAGAGTCGCACGGCCCGCTCGCGCCCCAGCGCCTGCACGGCCCGGTGGTAGGGCAAGGTGGTGCCAGCCAGCAGCAGGCCACCGTTTCGTCCGGCCGCGCCGCCCGCGACCGGGCCGGCGTCCACGCCGACGGTCGCCAGTCCCAGCTCCCGCGCGCGCAGCACGGCCGTGAGGCCCGATCCGCCCAGGCCGATCACGCAGAGGTCGGTCTCCACCGTGCCTTCGAGGCGCGGCAGCGTCAGGGCCCCGTGCGGATCCCAGACCGGTACGTTCGTGCCGGTGGCGTGCGGCAGCGTGCGGTCGCGCTCGGCGTCGCGCCCGTGCGCGCGCTCGGCCTCCTCGCTCACGATCGCGCTCACCACCGCGCCGTCAACGACACCGGCGACCGGAAGCCGGGCTGCGCCCGGTAGGCGGGCACGCCGCCTTCGGGCAGATCGAGCGTCCAGCCGGGCAGTGCCCGCACGAAGCTCGCCAGGGCGATCTCGCCCTCCAGCCGCGCCAACGGCGCTCCCAGGCAGTAGTGGATGCCCTTGCCGAACCCCAGGTGCGCCTTCGCGTCGCGCGTCGGATCCAGCACGTTCGGACGCTCGAAGCGGGCCTCGTCCCGGTTCGCGGACGCCACGATGCCGATCACCACGTCGCCCCGCCGGATGGTCCGGTCGCCGATCCGTGCGTCCCGCACCGCCCAGCGGTTCAGGGCGCGCGAGACCGGACCGTCGAAGCGGATCAGTTCCTCGACGGCGTTCGCCACGGTCGTGCGGTCTTCGTCCCTCACGGCCCGTTCGAAGACCGACCGCGCGCCTTCGTCGCGATGGAGCGCAAGCACGCCGTTCGCGATCAGGTTCCCGGTCGTCTCGTGCCCGGCCACGATGAGGAGGACCACGGTCGAGTAGAGTTCGTGCTCGCTGAGGCGGTCGCCTTCGGCCTCCACGCGCAGCAGGTCGGAGATCAGGTCCTCGCGCGGGTCGCTGCGGCGCAGCGCGAACAGGTCGCGCAGGTAGTCCGTGAACGCCTCCAACCGACGCCGTGCCTGCGCCTGCCCTTCCTCGTCGAGGACGGGCGTCAGGACCGCCTTCGACCACTCCCGGAAGCGATCTCTGTCCTCGTGCGGAATGCCCAGCAGCTCGAAGATCACCTGGATCGGGAGAGGAAAGGCGTAGTCGTGGACCACGTCCATGCGACCGTTCGCCTTCGCGGCGTCCAGCAACGCGTCCGCGAGATCCTGCACGTACGGACGCAGTCCCGCGACGCGCTTTGGCGTGAACGCCTGCTGCACCAGGGTCCGCAGGCGACGGTGGTCGTCTCCGCTCTTGTTCAGCATGTGCTCGAAGAGCAGATCGTCCAGCGGGGTGCGGACCAGCGTCACGCCGGCCCGTTCTGGATCGCGACTGAACGACGTCTCGTCCCGCAGCATGCGCTCGACGTCCTGATGGCGCGTCAGGAACCAGATCGGGGTGCGGCCGTCGATGCCGGGCTGGCGAAGCACCGGGTCGCTGCGGCGCATGCGCGCGTACGTCTCGTGCGCCTCCGCCGCGAACGCTTGGCCGTACAGGTCGTAGCGTCGTTCTTCGGACATGCGGACTCCTGTCTCGGCCGGGTCGACGGCGAGAGGGCGCGGGCGAGCGGTCGGTTCGTACGCGCGTCAGGTCCGCGCCTGGCTGGGTCGGGTGTGCGCGCGGTAGCGGGCGAACGCGTCGCGGTGCGCATCCGCGTCGGGGCCCGGGGACTCCGCCTGGGTTGGGCGCAACGCCGCGGCGGGTGCGCCGGCCAGGACCGCCGCCCCGCGCGCTGAGGCGTCGCGCACCTCGGCGCGATGCACCTGCGCGTTCAGGAGGTCGGCCACGATGCTGCGCGTGAGCGCCGACTCGGCACCGCCGCCGGTCAGCACCGTCCGATCGACGTCCGCACCCGCCTCGCGGCAGGCCACGATTGCCTCGACCAGAGCGAAGGTGGTGCCTTCGATCGCGGCGCGCGCCAGGTGCTGGCGATCGTGCGACAGGCTCAGGCCCACCCAGTCGGCCCGCAACGATGGATCGAACCACGGCGTCCGTTCGCCGGTCAGGTAGGGGACGAAGGTGGCCCCCTCCGCTCCGGCCGGGCCGGACGCCGCTGCGTCGTACAGCTGGTCCCACGTCATCGCCAGGCGGCTGCGCGCCCAATCGAGCGCGAGCCCCACGTTCTGCACCGCGCCCTCCAGGTGCCAGCGGTCGTGCGCGGCGTGCACGAACAGGTGCACCCGCAGCTTCGGGTCCGCACGCGGGGCGCGGAGCGGCGCGAACGCCTGTCCGCCACTGCCGATGGTGACCAGCATCGTGCCCGGGTCGGTCAGCCCCACGCCCATGGCGGCGGCCGCCTGATCCCCTGCGCCGGTCACCACCGGTACCGATCGCGGTAGACCCAGCGCCTCGCTGGCCTGGGCCGTGAGCGTGCCGGCCACGGCGTTGGACGGACGGACGGGGGGCAGCAGCCGATCGTTCAGCCCGAGTGCACGGCACGCCTCGGACGCCCAGGCGCGACGGAACGGATCGAACAGCAGCGTCGCCGACGCGTCGGACGGATCGGTCGCGTCGTCCCCCACCAGCCAGGCACGGAGGTGATCCTTCGCCAAGCGCACCCGACGCGTGCGCGCGAACGCCTCCGGTTCCTCGTCCTGCACCCAGGCCAGGCTGGGACCGGTGAAGCCGGCCGCCGGCGGATTGCCCAGCAC
>JBBDSD010000193.1:0-1237 GCA_040905065.1 Trueperaceae bacterium
CGTGCCATGCCGAATCTCGGGGCTCGGGTGCGGCTGTCGTCGACGGCGTTGGCGGCCCTGCCGGAGGCCCGAAGCGACGATCTGGCGTTCGCGGACGACCTCTTCGCCGCGGTCGGGCGCGTGCACCGCATGCCGGAAGCCCTGTTCGACGCCTTCACCGGACTGGCCGGCAGCGGTCCGGCGTTCGCGGCGGTGGTGGCGGAGTCGCTGGCGGACGGCGGCGTCCGCGCCGGCTTCCGGCGCGACGTGGCGCGCGATCTGGCGCGTCAGGTGCTGCTCGCCACCGCACGGTTGCTGGAGGACGCCGGACCGGCCGAGCTGAAGGACGAGGTGGCTTCGCCCGGGGGGACGGCCATCGCCGGCATCCGCGCACTCGAAGAGCACGGCGTCCGCTACGGCCTGCTTCGTGCGGTCGAGGAGGCTGCCGGACGCGCCGCCGAACTCTCCGGGGAGGACGAACGGTGAGGTCGCTCCGGTTCCTCGTCGCGGCGTGGCTGATCGCCGGCCTCGGTGCGACCGCTTGGGCGCAGGACGGCTACTTCCCGTCCGCTCCCGGCACCACCTGGACGTACGACAACGGCGAAACGCAGACCCTGAGCGGTCCTCGCGACGTCGACGGCGTGCGCATGATGACGCTGACGCACTACATGGACGGCACCCCGATCAGCGAGGAGCTGCTGGTGTACGGCGGGGACGGCGTCATCAGTCACGGCACCGCCGCGGGAGGCGCGGTGATGCGGTACGCCCCGCCCCTGCGCGTCTATCCGCCGCCGCCGCTGGAGCCGGGCGACCAGTGGCGGAGCAGCACGCGCGTGAACGGCATCGACGTCACGCTCGCCAACGAAGTCGTGGGGACGCAGGGGGTCCAGACGGCGGCCGGACGGTTCAACGCCCTCTTGATCCGACAGACCACCTTGACCAGCTCCGGCGCCCGAACCCAGCTGGACCTGTTCTTCGTGCCTACCGTCGGGGTGGTGCGCTTCGTGACGCAAGACGGAACCCAGATCGATCTGATCGACATGACGCGCTGAGCGGACTCAGAACACGCCGCCGCCCAGCGTGAGCCGGACCAACGCCATCAGGATCACCGCCAGGTTCACGTTCACGAGGCCGCCACCGGGCCGTCACCGACGGGGCGCCGGGCGGCGCGCGCCGCCTCGCGCGCCGGACCCAACCAGGCCTCCTTCGCCTCCTGCAGGCGACCGATCTCGATGGCGGAGCGGATCTCGCGCATGAC
>JBBDSD010000194.1:0-1237 GCA_040905065.1 Trueperaceae bacterium
CGCTGACGCGCCTGGCACGGACGGAGGGGATCGCCCTGCGCACCGCCCAGCGCTGGGTGCAGCGCTATCGCGCGCAGGGGCTAGCGGGGTTGGCGCGGCGACCGCGTGCCGATCGGGGGACGCGGACCTTTCCGCCCGACCTGATCCGGCTGATCGAGGGACTGGCGCTGCGCACGCCCCGCCCCACCGTGGCGGCGGTGCATCGGCAGGTCGCCACCGTCGCGGTCGACCAGGGCTGGCCAGTTCCCAGCTACGACACCGTCCACGACGTCGTCCGCCGCCTCGATCCGGCCTTCGTCGTCCTCGCCCGCGAGGGCGCCAGGGCCTACAGCGAGCGCTTCGACCTGATCTACCGGCGAGAAGCCGCCGGCCCCAACGCGATCTGGCAGGCCGACCATACCCAACTCGACGTCTGGATCCGCGATGATCGCGACCGCGCGGCCAAACCGTGGCTGACAGTGATCCTCGCCGACTACAGCCGGGCCGTGGCCGGCTTTCGCCTCAGCTGCTCGACGCCATCGGCGTTGCAGACGGCCCTGGCCTTGCGCGACGCCATCGGGCGCAAGCCCGATCCCCACTGGCACGTCTGTGGCATCCCGGCCGTCTTCTATACCGATCACGGCTCCGACTTCACCTCGCAGCATCTGGAACAGGTGGCCGCCGACCTCAAGATGGTCCTGGTCTTCTCGCTCGTCGGCCAACCGCGCGGACGAGGGCGAATCGAACGCTTCTTCGCGACGGTCAATCAGCTCTTCCTGTGTACGCTCCCCGGCTACGCGCCACCGGGCACCCCACCGGTGGTGCCGGTCTTGACGCTTGCCGAGCTGGACTCGCGGCTGTACCGCTTCGTCGTCGAGGAGTACCACCAACGGGTTCACAGCGAGACGGGGCTGGCGCCCCAGGCGCGATGGGAAGCGGGCGGCTTTCTGCCCCGGCTGCCGGCGTCGGCCGCGCAGCTCGACCTGCTCCTGCTCACCGTGGCCAAGGCGCGCCGTGTCCACCAGGACGGGATCCACTTCCAGGGCTTGCGCTACCTCGACCTCACCCTGGCCGCCTACGTCGGGGAGACGGTGACCATCCGCTACGACCCCCGCGATCTCGCCGAGATCCGGGTCTTCCATCGGGATCGCTTCCTCTGCCGGGCGGTCTGTCCCGAGCTGGCGGCCACGACGATCGGCCTGAAAGACCTGGTGCGGGCGCGCAACGCCCGCCGGCGCGAACTGCGAGCAGGGATCAG
>JBBDSD010000195.1:0-1235 GCA_040905065.1 Trueperaceae bacterium
GCCCAGCGGGGCTCGGTCCTCCGACCGGCAGTGGAACACCAGATCGTGCCCGTGGAAGGAACGACCGGTCACGACCACCGGAACGCCGTCCAGGCGCGCGGCCGGACCCTCGACCGCCGCCTCCGCCTCGGCGTCGGCGTCGGCCGCAGCGGAACGCGGAACCAGCAGCATGTCCTCCGGCCGGACCGACACCAGCACCGGACCGCTGGCCGGACGCGACAGCGGTAGCGTGCCCAGACGGGTCCGCACCGTGCTGCCGTCCGCCTGACCGCGCAGCAGGTTCGTCCTTCCCAGGAAGCCGGCGACGAAGGCGGTGCGGGGGGTGAGGTAGGTCTCTTCGGGAGCGCCCTGCTGTTCGAGCCGACCGGCGCGCATCACCGCCAACCGGTCGGAGAACGTCATGGCCTCCTCCTGGTCGTGCGTCACAAGCAGGGTGGTGGCACCGCTCCGTTGCAGGATGCGGCGTACCTCTTCGCGGGTGCCGGCCCGTAGGGCAGCGTCGAGGTTGCTGAACGGCTCGTCCAACAGGATCACCGCCGGCTCCGGCGCCAGCGCGCGCGCCAAAGCGACGCGCTGCTGTTGTCCGCCGGACAGCTGGCCCGGATAACGCCTCGTGAACACGGTGAGCCCGACCAAGTCCAGTACCTCGCGTGCGCGCTCGATCCGCTGCGCGCGCCGCCGTCCGCCCAGCCCGAACGCCACGTTGCCGAGCACGTCCAGATGCGGGAACAGTGCGTAGTCCTGGAACACGAAGCCGATGCGTCGCGCTTCGGGCGGCACGAACGTCCGCTCGTCGGCGACCACCTGTCCCCCGACCTCGACGACGCCACGATCGGGGGCTTCGAAACCGGCGATCAGGCGCAGCAGGGTCGTCTTGCCGCATCCGCTGGGGCCCAGCAACGCCACCGTCTCGCCGCGCCGGACGCGGAGCGACAGGCCGTCGACGGCGGGGTGCGCGGGATCCTGGTAGCTCTTGGTGAGGTCGCACAGATCGACGACCGCGTCGGCACCGTCCGGGGCGCGGCCGTCCGGGGCGCGGCCGTCCGGGGCGCGGCCGTCCGGGGCGCGGCTGACGTCGGGCGTACGGTCGGGGGACGTCGCGCTGGTCACGGCCGTCAGGGTACCGCTGGGACGTCGCCGCGCGGGTCGCGTGGCGGGACGCCGCCCGGGATCAGCGTGCGTGCGATGCGGGCGCTGCCTCCCGGCCCTCCCATCCGCGCGCGCCCGACCGCGCC
>JBBDSD010000196.1:0-7308 GCA_040905065.1 Trueperaceae bacterium
AGCGGCCAGGGCGTAGGCCCCGCCGCTGCCGACGGCGGCGGTGTCGGTGTCGGGGGCGACCACGTCGCCGGCGCCGGAGAGGGTGAGGATCTGCTTGTCGTCGGCGACGATCAGCATCGCCTCGAGGTTGCGGAGGACGCGATCGGTGCGCCACTCCTTGACGGTGTCGACGGCGGCCTTGAGCAGGTTGCCCTTGGCGGCGCTCAGGTAGCCTTCGAACTTCTCCATCAGCGTGAAGGCGTCGCTGACGGCGCCGGCGAAGCCGGCGAGGACGCGGCCGTCTTCGAGCGTGCGGACCTTGACGGCGCCGCGCTTGACGATCTGGTCGCCCAGCGTGACCTGTCCGTCGCCGGCGATGGCGCTGACGCCGTCCCGGTGCACCGCGACGATGGTGGTGCCGTGCATGCGTGTCATGGCGGGGAGCCTAGCACGCCGTAGTGAGCGCAGCGTGATCCGAATGGTTGACACGACCACGCTCAGGGTGGAGCGCGGTACGCTGCCCGCCATGCAGGCGCACCCGTTCGGCGGAGGATGGCTCGAAGTGATCGTGGGACCGATGTTCAGCGGCAAGTCGGAGGAACTGATCCGCCGCGTCACCCGCTCCCTCATCGCGCGGCAGGAGGTGCAGGTGTTCAAGCCCGCCCTCGACGACCGCTACGACGCCGTCCGCGTGGCCAGCCACGCCGGGCGCACCCTCGAAGCGGTCGCGGTGGACGGCATCGACGACCTGAAACGACGCCTGGACGACCGCTCGGAGGTGGTCGCCGTGGACGAGGCCCAGTTCTTCACGCCCGACCTGGCCGACCTGGTCCAAGACCTGGCCGACGACGGCAAGCGCATCGTGGTTGCTGGGCTGGACCTGGACTTCCGCGGCGAACCGTTCGGCCCCCTTCCCACGCTGCTGGCCCGCGCGGAGCTGGTCGAGAAGTTGACCGCCATCTGCCGCTGCGGCCGGGCCGCCACGCGAACGCAGCGCCTGATCGGCGGCCATCCCGCCCACTACGGCGATCCGATCGTGCTGGTGGGCGCCGCCGAGAGCTACGAACCGCGCTGCCGCGCCTGCCACCGCGTGCCCCGAAGCGAACGCGTCACCCCGCTCTTCGCGCAGCACGCCCACGCCTGAGCGCCCGCAAACCGTACCCGCGCTCGGCCAGCGCCGATTCCTTCACCGACACGCCACCGCTCGGCGTCGTAGCCTGGGCGGTGTTCCTAGGTCGAGTCGCTGCGAGCCTGAACGTCTCGACGCTCGACCCGTGACCACGCGCTCGATTTCCGGAGGTGCCACCGTGCCGAAGCTCTACCTAGGAGAGGCGTTCGGACTGCTTCTCAAGACGCTGCCGTTCATCTGGGTCCGTCTGGGCTCGTACCTGCTGCTGGGCCTCGGCCTCTTGGTCTACTTCGGGATCATCGGCGGCGTCGCCTGGCTGCTGGGGCAGTTGTGGGCGCCGCTGGGCGTGATCCTCTTCCTGGTCGCCATCGGCGGTGCCTTCGGCATCGTCCGCTGGGCCAGCCGCTACTACTTCTACCTGCTCAAGGCGGCGCACACCGCCGTCATGACCGAGTTCATCGTGCACGGCCGCGGACCGGAAGGGAACCAGATCGCCTACGGCCGCAAGCAGGTGATGGACCGCTTCCGCGACACCAGCATCCTGTTCGCCGTCGACCAGCTGGTCGACGGCATCGTCAAGCGCATCGTGCGCACCTTCGTCCGCGTGGCCAGCATCCTGCCGATCCCCGGCCTGAACAGCCTGGGCAAGCTGCTGGAGCGGGTCGCGGTCATGTCGTCCACCTACGTCGACGAATCGATCCTGTCGCGCGCCTACAAGGAGCGCGAACAGAACGTTTGGCAGGTCGCCCACGAAGGGGTGGTGCTGTACGCCCAGGCGTGGAAGCCGATCGTCGCCAACGCCGTGGTGCTGACCCTGATCGGGTACGTCGAGTTCTTCCTGCTCCTGGTGATCCTGGGGCTTCCTGCGCTGGCGATCGCCGCCGTCGCGCCCGCGATGGGCCCGGCGTTGGGCGTGATGGTCGTGATCGGCGCCTGGATGATCAAACTGGCCGCCGCCGACGCCTGGTCGCTGGCCGCCACCCTGATCGCCTACCACCGCACGACCGAAGGTCAGGAGCCGAACCCCGAATGGGTCGCCAAGCTCGAGAACGTCAGCGACCAGTTCAAGGAGTTGGGCCGCAAGGCGCAGGAGGCGGTCGCGTCGCGCACCGACGCCGCTCCGGTCGGTGGGGACGATCCGCAGGCCGCCGCCGACGCTGCCGGGCGCGACGATCCGGCCGGCCCTGCCGCGGCCGCCACGGTCGCGGCTGGGGCGCAGGCGATGGATGCCGGCGAAGAGACCGCCGCGGCGATCGCCGAGGACGCCGAGCGGGTCCGCGCCCAGGCCGAAGCGGACGCCGCCCGAGCGGAAGCGGACGCGGACGCGTCGGACGACCGCCCGCAGGAGGCCGGGCCGGACGACGCCGAGCACGACGAGGCGCGATCCGACGCGCCGCGGTCCGACACGCGCCGTTCGGAAGAGGCGCACGACGACGCGGACGACGACGCGGACGACGATCCGGACGACGATCCGGACGACCGGACCGGAAGAGCCTGATGCGGCACGCGGCCGACGAGGCGGAACGACGACGCCGTCGCGCTCGACGCTGTCGCGCGCGAGGCCGCCCCGCGCGAGGTCTCGGCCCGATCCCGATCGCTGCGTTCCTGATCGCAGCGATCGCGCTGGCGACCGGCCTGAGCGCCGCCGTCGCCCAAGCGGAGTTCGAGGTCCTGGGCACGGTCGACGCGACGATCGACGGCGAGCCCGGCACCTGGTACGCGCTCGGCTACGACGCCGGCGACGGGGAAGAGGACGCCACCGTCCATTACCAGCTTCTGTTCGGAAGCATGTTCAGCCTCCAGATCCAAGCGCACGTCGAACCGCGCTACCAGCTCGAAGGCACGCTCGCCCTCCAAGGATCGTCGTTCGCTGGCGTGCCCAGCGACTGCCCCTGCACGCTCTCCGAACCGGAGGCGTCGTACTGGAGCACCAGCGCGATGCTCGAGGACGTCTACATGGTCGACCGCGACGCCCCGGACGCCGAGGTGATCCTCGACGCGTTCGAACCGATCGGCGACGACGCCTACCGGGCCGAAGGCTCGTTCC
The DNA here is from genome assembly GCA_040905065.1 of Trueperaceae bacterium. Lineage (GTDB taxonomy): Bacteria > Deinococcota > Deinococci > Deinococcales > Trueperaceae > SLSQ01. Next base: position 3,156 of record JBBDSD010000196.1, read on the forward strand.
GGGTGGTGGTGCATCGCTACGCGTCGGTGATGGGTCCCCCGGACCTGGACGACACGCTGGTCCTCGAAGGCACCTTCTCCGTCGACCGCGTGCCGTACCTGGACGTGGACCTGGGGTACGAATGAGCACGCTGCGGTGCGTGATCGGGGACCGGGCACCCGCGGAGCGGGGCTGAGCCCGGCGTGCGACGGTTCGCCCTGGGGTGCGGCGCGTTCCTGATCGTACTGATCGTTGCCGGCGCGTGGGCAGCGACGTGGGCGACCGGCACGTCGGTCCCGGGGTTGTTCGGAACGTACCGCGCACTGCAGGGGCTGGACGGCCTGCGGGACGATCCCCGCTTGCAACGTGCCTACGATCCGCCCAGCGACGGGCTGCTCGCCGAGGCCCAGATCGAACGGTGGCTGAGCGTGCAGCGCGCCATGGACGCCGAACTGACGCCCCGCTTTCGTGCCCTGGCCGACCGGCACGACGCTGCGCAGGACGGCCCGCTGGTGTGGATTCGGTCCACGGTCGACGTGGCCGGCGCCGTCGCGGCCGCTGGCAGGACGCACGCGGACGCTCTCCACGACGCCGACTTCTCCCTGGCCGAGTACGACTGGGTCCGGGACCGGATCCTCGAAGCGGCCGGACTGTCGGTCCGCAGCGCCGACGTGGCGGCGTTCCTGGAGGCCGGTGCCGATGCGGACGCGATCGCGACCCGCGACGCGGAGCGCACGGACGATGCGCCCCCAGGCAACGTCGAGCGCCTACGGCCCTATCGGGACGACGTGCGCGACAACCTGACCTTTGCTTGGTACCGCCTCTGAACCCGGAACGTCGCCGAGGGGCGCTAGGACGCTAGGGCGACGCTCACGGCTGCAAGCGGCTGCCGTCCCGCGGGAACGCCCGCGCGAAACGGACGTTGGCGATGCCCAGCAGCAACGCCGTGAGTCGTTCCGCCCCGATCGCGAACCCCCCGTGCGGCGGCATGCCGTGCTGGAACACCTGCAGGTACCCCTCCAGGCGGCGTGGGTCCAGGCCGTGCTTCTCGATCTGGCGCAGCAGCACGCCGTGATCGTGCACGCGCTGCCCGCCGGAGGTGATCTCGACCCCGCGGAAGAGCAGGTCCAAGCCGCCGGTCAGGCCGCCTTCGGTCGGCTGCGCATAGAACGGCCGCGCCGCCTCCGGGTACTCCGTCACGAACACGAAATCGCTGCCGTGCTCCTCCAACGCCCAGCGACCCAACAGCCGCTCCGCCTCCGGATCGAGGTCCTTGCCGCCCGAAGCGTGCCCGTACCGGTCGCGCACCAGTTCGCGCGCCTGCAGCAACGGAATGCGCGGAAAGGCGACCTCCAGGTCGGGCACGGTCGCGTGCAGGCGGGCCAGTTCCGGACCGCAGCGGCTCTGCACCTCGCGCAGCATGCTCTTCAGCAACCGCTCCTCGAGGTCCATGACGTCGCCCTCGTCCCGGATGAAACCGAACTCGACGTCCAGGCTCAGGTACTCCGACAGGTGCCGGGTGGTGTGCGACGCTTCGGCGCGCCAGACCGGCGCCGTCTCGTACACCCGTTCGTGCACCGGAACCATGATCTGCTTGTACAGCTGCGGCGACTGCGCCAGGTACGCCCGCTTGCCGTAGTAGTCCACCTCGAACAGGTCCGAACCGCCCTCCGCGCCGGCGGCCACCAGCTTGGGCGTGAAGATCTCGGTGAACGACGCGGCGTCCAGGAAGCGCCGGAACGCACCGACCAGCTCCGCCTGCACCTTCATCGTCGCCTGCGCTGCCAGGCCGCGCACGGTGACGTGCCGGTACTGCAAGATCGTCTCCGGATTCGCGGTCCACTCCTCCTTGGGAATCTCGACCGGGGTCGCCTCCGTCGCCTCCTGGATCACCGTGAGCGCGTCGCCCTGCACCTCGAACCCACCCGGCGCCTTGGGGGCGGCCACCACCGTGCCGTCCACCTGCACGCAGCTCTCCGGCAACGGCAGATCCACGTCGCGCAGCACGCACTGCGCCACGCCGCTCCGGTCGCGCAGCACCAGGAACCGCACGCCGCCCAGATCGCGCCTCGCGTGCACCCAGCCCAGCAGGCGGACGCGGCGACCTTCGGCGGCCTGCAGGTCGCGCGTCAGGGTGCGGGCCGGGGCGTCGGCAGCTCCGCCGTAAGGCGGACGTTCCGATTCCGTCGTTTCGTTCGTGCTCATCATCGGCCTCCTATCGTGCTGTCGCGCGCCGCCGTCGTTCCGGGCCGGATCATCGGAGGTTGCGTCCACGAAGACACCCCCGGGGAACGCCCCGGGGGTGTGCATCGCGAAGGTACGCGGCGTCCTAGACCCCGAGGCGCTCCCCAAACGAATTATCGTCGCGACGGCGCAGTGCGACGGAGTTCCGGAGGTGAGGGTGCGGGGCGGACATGGCGCGCAGCGTAGCCCGTGACGGGTGGGTTGTCAAAGCGATCGTGGTGAAGCGTTCGCAGCGCCTGGCTCGTGAGATCGCGCATCCGTGCTTCGCGGCGGGGACGCTGCCAGCGCGCTCCGCACCGCCCGCACCAGCGGCGCGATGCGCGATGCGCGCGCGAACGCGTCTGCGTCCAGCCAGGCGAACGCGTCGTGCTCGTCGCTGATGCGCACCTCGCCCGAGATCCAGGCAGCCCGGTACGTGACCAGCAGCATCGGCTCCCGGTTGCGCCGGGCGGCGTACGCGGTCCACGGTCGCGGTTCGATCCGGACCTGCAACCCCGTCTCTTCGGCCACCTCGCGCCGGGCGCCGTCCAGCGGGTCCTCGTCCGGGGTCAGCCGGCCCGAGACCGCCTCCCAGAGCCCTGCGCCGGCGTCCTTGGTCGCTGCGCGGCGCATCGCTAGCACGCGACCGTCGCGGATGATCAGGACGGCGACGGCGGCGACGTGAAGGGCGGAGGGTGCGTTCGCGGCGTGCATGCGCACGATCTTGGCACGGCACCTTGAAGCCGGGCGTGGAAAAGCCACCCACGCCCCAGCTACGAAGCGATACCGTGCATCGTCACGCCCGCCACCCGCTCACTCCCCCGCGAAAGGTCGTCGTCATGATCCGATTCGCTCGCAGCACGCTCGTTCTTGCGTACCTCGGCCTCCTCTTGGTCGCTTGCTCGGGAGGGTCCGGATCCAGTCCTACGCCGAGCCCGCCCGAGGTCGTGGCGTTCACCGCCGATCCGGCCACGATCGACGAAGGAGAGTCGTCACGCCTGTCGTGGGCCGTGCACGAGGCCGATACGTTGATCGTGCAGCCGGGAGGTGTCGACGTGACGGCCGAGCCGCACCTCGACGTCGCACCGAGGGTGACGACCACCTACACGCTGCAGGCGTCCAACGATGCCGGATCGGACGATCGCACGACCACCGTCACGGTCCAGCCCGCAGACCCCGCTACGTCGCTGTCGTTGTCCACCACGTTCGTCGAGTTCCCCGGAACGTCGACGTTCGACGTGGACGTGACGTCCGACGGTAGCTGGACGGCCGAGACGGAGCAGTCGTGGCTGACGGTGACGCCCGCCTCGGGAGCCGGCGACGCGACCGTCGAGATCTCGGTCGATCGATCCGGACTGGACCCGGGCGCCTATGCGGGCTCGATCCTGTTCCGCGGCGTCGATCCCCTGGAAGTCGCGACGGTCGCGATGCGGTTCCCCACCGTATTCGGGACCGTGTCCGACGCGGACGGCGCGATCGAAACGACGCACGTCGCGTCCGAGCGGACGATCGACGTCGCGTCGCTCCGGCCGTCGGTGGACTACGTGCCGGGCGAACTCCTCGTCGCCCTCGACGCCCCCATGGCGTGGGCGACGAGCGGGCGGACGGGACGCGTCGACGATGCCGTACTGGACGTTGCGACCATCCGGTCGGCCGCGCTGGACCTGGCCGATGCGTACGGCCTGACGTTCGACCGGGTCGTCGCCGGAGCGAGCGGCCTGGTGATGCTGCGCACCGGTGGAACCGTCGCCGAGGCGATGCAGCGATTGGCGAGCGACGCCCGGGTCCGTCGGGCCGAACCGAACCTCGTCCTGGAGCCGTACTTCGTGCCGAACGATCCCTCCTACTCCGATCAGTGGCACTATCCCGCGATCGGACTGGAGGAAGCCTGGGACGTGACCCTCGGCGATGCGGACGTGGTCGTGGCGGTCATCGACACGGGGTTCGACCT
>JBBDSD010000197.1:0-1229 GCA_040905065.1 Trueperaceae bacterium
GGCGCCGACGCCTTTCTGGACGGTCAGCAGCGGGCCGCCAACGGCATCCGGCGCATCACCCGCTTCGATGCGTCGGAGCTGTCGGTCCAGATCGGCGGCGAAGTCGACATCGACGTGACGCAGTACCTGGATCGCCGCGAAGCGCGGCGGCTGGACCGCTTCGTGCACTTCGCCCTGATCGGGACCGACCTGGCGCTGGCCGACGCGGGCCTGAGCCCGGACGACGTCGCCGGCGAACGGACCGGCACCTCGGTCGGCAGCGGCATCGGCGGCCTGGACGCCTGGGAGAAGGAGTCGAAGGTTCGCTTCGAGCGGACACCGATGCGGATGAGTCCGTTCTTCATTCCGATGGTGATCGCGAACATGGCGTCGGGTCACGTGGCGATGCGCTACGGGGCGACCGGGCCCTCCACCTCGGTCGTGACCGCCTGCGCCTCGGGCTCCGGATCGATCGGCGACGCCTATCGCATCCTGCAGCGCGGCGAGGCCGACGTGATGCTGACCGGCGGCGCCGAAGCGCCGATCACGCCGATGGGCATCGGCGGGTTCGCGGTGATGAAGGCCCTCTCCACCCGCAACGACGACCCCGCCACCGCCAGCCGCCCGTTCTCACGCGACCGTAACGGCTTCGTGGCGGGCGAAGGGTCGGGCATCCTGGTGCTCGAGGAGCTCGAGCACGCCAAGGCGCGCGGGGCCCGCATCCACGCCGAGATCGTCGGCTACGCCACCAGCGCCGACGCGCACCACGTCACCGCCCCCGCGCCGGGCGGCACCGGCGCGACGCGCTGCTTGCGCTGGGTGCTGAAGGACGCGCGCCTGAACCCGGACGAAATCGGATACCTGAACGCGCACGGCACCAGCACCCCCGCCAACGACAAGAACGAGACGCTGGCGATCAAGGCGGTGTTCGGCGAGCGGGACACCGCCCCGCCGGTCAGCAGCACCAAGTCGATGACCGGGCACACCCTGGGTGCGGCCGGCGGCCTGGAAGCGATCGCCGCCATCCAGGCGATCACCTCCGGCGTGCTGCCCCCCACGCGCAACCTGCACGACCCCGACCCGGAACTGGACCTCGACTACGTTCCCAACGAGGCGCGCGAAGCGACGATCGACGTGGCCATCAGCCAGAACTTCGCGTTCGGCGGGCAGAACGCCGCCCTAGCGTTCAAGCGGTTCGCCTGACGGCGCGCCCGAGGGCGCACCGGTGACCCGCGACGCCGCCCCCCCCC
>JBBDSD010000198.1:0-1224 GCA_040905065.1 Trueperaceae bacterium
CGAGCACCGCGGCCACGAGGTCGCCGGCCGCCGCGGGGGCGAGCGCGAGCACGCGCACGGCGCGCAACGCCTCGCGATCGAGATCGTCGAGGCGACGTTCGAGCGTGCGCGCGACGCGGTCCGGCACCTCGACGTCGGCGGGCAGGCCGGCGGCGGCCTGAAGGCGTCCGGCGGCGTGAAGGTCCTTGAGCACCTCGAGCACGAACAGGGGGGTCCCTCCCGTGAAACGTACGAGATCGGCCGCCAACGCTTCGCCATCGTCGATCCCGATGGAGGCGAGCAACGCGTGGACGGCACCGACGTCGAGGGGCGGCAGGGTAGACAGCACGGCCACGCCCTGGTCGCACAGTGCGTCCAGGCTGCGGACGTCCGTGGCGTCGAGCGCTCCTTCGCGTGCCGTGACGGCCAACGCGGGGTGGGCGCCGCCGCTCTCTTCGATAGCCGCCAGCATCACGCGCCGGCTGTCCTCGTCGAACGCGTGCAGGTCGTCGATCACGACCGTGGCGACCGTGGGATCGAGGGCGCGCAGCGTCGCGGCCAGGGCGGGCGCGAGCAGAGCCGCTCCGCTCGGTCCGGCGTCGCCGACACCACTATCGCGTACGGCGTCGAAGGTAATGCGCATCAGCTCCCGCCGCGTCCATGCTGGCAGACGCTCTGCGTCCACCGCTTCGAGAAGCGTTTCGATCGATCGGACCAGGCCGGAGTACGGAATCCGGGCGTCGCCACGGCGGCCTTGGAGGACCAGGTACCGGCCGCGCCGGTCGGCGGCGTCGAGGACCAGCCGACTCGTGCCCGCACCGGCACGATCGACCAGCACGACGGTGCGTCCCTCCGACCAGACACGCTCCATCGCTGCGAGCTCCGCCGTCCGCCCGACCAGGACGGGCGGCCGCAGCAACGCAGGGGGCGTGGAGGCGACCGTCTGGAACGTCGTGTGCTCCCGGATCGCCCGCTCGGCCGCCGCGACCGCGTCGCCGAGCTCCGTCGTTTCGGGCAGTGGCGCCAACCCGAACTCGCGATCCAGCAGCGCACGGCACGCCTCGAACTGGAATCGCGCGGCTCGGAGGTCGCCCCGTTGGAGATGAAGGCCGATCACCGCCTGGTGCGCCGTCTCGTCCAGCGGATCGAGGTGCAGCAGCGTCGCGGCCAGACCGATCGCCTCCGCGAGCGCGCCGTGTGCCGCCAGGCGCTGCGATTCGGCGCGAAGCGCTTCGCGCCGAATCG
>JBBDSD010000199.1:0-4260 GCA_040905065.1 Trueperaceae bacterium
GCGTTGGCGAGGCTGGTGCGGGCCCGCGGGGATGCGGACGAGCTGCGCTCCCGCGGGGTGGTGGCCGCGAAACGCCGCGCCCGCGAGGTCCGCGAACGGCTGGCCGCCGAGCTGGAACGCGAGCGGGAGCAACTGCGCCGCGACGCGCAGCGCGAGAAGGACGACGCCGAGCGCGAACTGGCGCGTGCCCGCGACGAACTCGCCAACGCCCGCCGCGACGTGGAACGCGGACGAGAAGAGCTGAAGCGCGACCGCGAGAAGCTGGACGGGTTCGAGGAGCGGCTCACCCGTCGCGGCGAGCAGCAGGACGCCCGCGCGCTGCGCTTGGACGACCAGGAGGAGCGCCTGGACGCCCGGGAAGCGGAGCTGCGGCGCCGCGACGACGAGCTGGCCGAGCGGGAGGCGGAGGTCGAACGCCGCCTGCACGACGTGGCCGGCATGAGCCGCGAGCAGGCGGAACGGACCGTGCTGGAGCGCGTCGAGGGCGAGTTGGAGCGCGAGAAGGCGGTCCGCGTGCGAGCGGCGCTGGAGCGCGCGGACGCTGAAGCCCGCCGGCGCAGCCAGTCGATCCTGGCGCAGGCGATCCAACGCAGCGCTAGCGAGGTGTCGACCGCGATCGCCGTGACGGTGGTCCCGATCCCGAGCGACGGCATGAAGGGGCGGATCATCGGTCGCGAAGGACGCAACATTCGCGCCTTCGAAGCACTCACCGGCGTGGACCTGATCATCGACGACACGCCCGAAGCGGTGTTGCTCAGCAGCTTCAATCCGCTCCGGCGCGAGGTCGCCAAGCTGGCCCTGAACGAACTGCTGGCCGACGGCCGCATTCACCCCGCCCGCATCGAAGAGGTCGTGCACAAGGCGCAGCAGGAGATGCAGGCCTACATCCGCGAACGCGGCGAAGAAGCGTCGCTGGAAGCGAACGTCGTCGGCATCAAGCCCGGCATGGTGCAGCTGCTGGGCCGCATGCACTTCCGCACCAGCTACGGCCAGAACATCCTCCAACACTCGGTCCAGGTGGCGCACCTGGCCGGCATCATCGCGGCCGAACTGGGACTCGACGAGGCGCTGGCCCGACGCGCCGGCCTGCTGCACGACATCGGCAAATCGATCGACCGCGAGCTGGAGGGCACGCACACCGAGATCGGCGCCGGGTTGGGACGCCGCTTCGGCGAGCCGGACGAGGTCATCGACGCCATCGCGCACCACCACGACCTGGATCAGTCCGCCACCCTCTACCCCGTCCTGATCAACGCTGCCGACGCCGTCAGCGCCGCACGCCCCGGCGCCCGCCGCGAGTCGCTCGAGGTGTACCTCAAGCGGCTGGAAGGCCTCGAGAGCATCGCCACCAGCTTCCCGGGGGTCGAGAAGAGCTACGCCATCCAGGCGGGGCGCGAGATCCGCATCATCGTGGAGCCGAACGAGGTCGACGACGCGGCGGCGGTGCTCCTAGCGCGCGACATCGCCAACCGCATCGAGCAGGACATGGAGTACCCGGGGCAGGTCCAAGTGACGGTCGTCCGCGAGACCCGCTCGGTCCAGTACGCTCGCTGACGCCTGCGGTATGCTCGGCGCGGCCGTGACGCGGGCGACGCCCGTGCCCCTCTCCCCTTCGCCGAGCGACGCCCTTGCGAGGTACCGAACCGTGGACCTGTCGACCCGCCGCTGCCCGCCGTCCCCCCGCCCGCCGCTCGCTCCGACGCGGAGTCCCGCGTGAGGCCCGGCGACGACGTCAAACTGTTCAGCGGCACCGCCACGCCCGACCTCGCCAAGGCCGTCGCCGGCCACCTGGAGATGGAGCTCTCGCAAGGCTCGGTCTCGCAGTTTCCTGACGGCGAGACGCGCATCCAGATCGACGAGAGCGTGCGCGGCGCCGACTGCTACCTGATCCAGTCCACCAGCGCACCCGTCAACCACAACCTGATGGAGGTGCTGGTCCTGGCCGACGCGCTCAAGCGCGCGTCGGCCTGGCGCGTGAACGCCGTAGTCCCCTACTTCGGCTACGCGCGGCAGGACAAGAAGGTGCAGGCCCGCGAACCGATCACCGCCAAGCTGGTCGCCAACCTGATGGGCACCGCCGGCATCGACCGGGTCATCACCGTCGATCTGCACGCCGGCCAGATCCAGGGGTTCTTCGACGTCCCGGTCGACCACCTCACGGCGCTGGACATCCTGGGCGGCCGCCTGAAGCAGGACGACCTGTCCGACCGGGTGGTCGTCTCGCCCGACGTGGGGCGCGCCACCGAGGCGCGTCGGCTGGCGAACTTCCTGGACCTGCCTCTGGCGATGCTGTACAAGCGCCGCACCAGCGCGACCGAGGTCGAGGTGACGCACGTCATCGGCGACGTCGACGGCAAGCGACCGATCATGATCGACGACATGATCAGCACCGCCGGCACCATGCGGCGCGGCATCGACGCCCTGCTGCGTCTGGGTGCCGTGCCGGCAGTGACCGTCGCCGCCACGCACCCGGTGTTCACGCCGCCGGCGCTGGAGCGCCTCTCCGCCGACGCGGTCGAGCGGGTGATCGTCACCGACACGATCCCGTTCGCCGGTGGGCACGACCGGGTCGAGGTGCTCTCCGTCGCGCCGCTGCTGGCCAAGGCGATCCGCAACGTGCACGACAACGCGTCGGTGAGTTCTCTGTTCAGCGGGTGAGCGAGGGACGATGCGCCGCAGGCGCGTGGGTAGCGACCGAGAACCGGGCTGGCGTGGGTCAGATGCGCACGCCACGATGCACCACGACCGGTGATCCCTCGGCGACGAACGCAGAGCGTGCGGGCCCCTGCAGCGGCCCCGCGAACCGAGAACCGTAGACCGCCGACACGTCGCAATCGAGAAGCGCGTCGTGCACCGACCAGACCCGCCACGGGTCGTGCTCGACCAGGTACTCGAGGCTTCCCCCATCGCGTTGCGCCGTGTAGCCCCAGTGGTGCTCGGTGATGAACTCGTGTTCCGAACCGGCTTCCGGCCTCTGCGGCGATCCGGTCACCGTGCCGCGGAGCGCGTGCCAGCGCCCTCGAAGCCGCCACTCGTACGCCACCGTGCCGTTCGGCCGGAGCTCGCCGTCCGTCGCGTCGATGCGGTGCCGCATCGGCATGGCCCGGTACGGCTCGTTGAAGCGCAGGCGAGCGACCGCGGCGATCGCGCGGCGCGGCACGATCTCCTGCACGAACACGACGCCACGGCGCCAGCCTTCGGGCGCGCGACGGCGCACGTAGAAGCGCAGGTTGACCTCCTCGAAGTCGCGGTGGAACGGGACGGGGACGCCCAGCACGCGCGTGCCCCGCATCAGGAACCCGACGACGCTGACGTAGCAGGTGCCTCCCCACGCGTCCAGTTCCGTGCCTCGCGGAACGAACGGACGGAGCAGATCGGGATCGACCGCGTAGTTGAGCATCAGCAGGTGGCGCCAGTCGGCGCTCAGGAACGGTCGCACGCCGCAGTCTAGCGGGCGCAACCGAGGTGGAACGCCGATGGAACGCCTCCCCGCTAGCGTGAATCTCCACGGACGGCAGACGCCCACCAAGGCGTCGCCCGTGCGGCCCGACGCGGACGACGAGCCGCGCCGCACCGCACGCCGAGAAGGAGGTAGACATGGGACGAGGATGGATCATCATGGCGGTCGCGCTGGTACTGGACGGAGCTGCGCACGCACAGGACGAGCGGCAGGTGGCCCGCACGCTCGACGAGTTCGTCGCGCTCAATCCCGGACTCGAGCACTACGGACCGATGCACGAGGCGTGGGTCCCAGCGATGGGCATCCACTGGGGCGCGCCCGGACCGCACGTGACCCTCGGCGTCGGTCACGGCGACCAGGTCGTCACGATCGAGGTGATCTACCCTGAAGAGCTCGGCTGGCAGCCGTGGTTCGACCAGCCCGAAGGCGAACCGATGGAACTGGGTCCCATGGGCATGGTGTACACGCAGCACGTGTACCTCGTCGATCCGATGACCCTGCCCTGAGCGACGAACAGGGTGCCGCGAGGAGCTTCGCGGCCCAAAGGTTCGAGGGGTGGCCCGTGAGGGCCGCTTCTCGTTTCGATGCCACCACATGACGGCACGAACGGTCGCACGCCGCAATCCAGAGGGCACCCACCGTCCACGATCGGTCGCGCCCGTCCGTCACGTCGCCTAAGGTGACCCATGCCTTTCGACCTGTCGTCCTGGACCCTGCCGATGCTCATAGCCGCGTTCGCGGGCGCGGCCCTCCTCATCGCGGTCGCCGGGGTGACCGTCGTCTTGCGCGCCGACGAGATC
>JBBDSD010000199.1:4270-7222 GCA_040905065.1 Trueperaceae bacterium
ACCGGTCTGGGCTCGGCGAGGCGGTCGCGGGCGCGCTGGTGCTGGGCGGCGCGACCTCGCTCGCCGGCTTGGTGGCCTCCGTCACCGCCGCCTGGCAGGGCCACCCGTCGTTGGCAATCTCCAACGCCATCGGCGGAATCGCGGTCCAGACCGCCTTCCTGGCGGTCGCCGACATCGCCTACCGCCGCGCGAACCTCGAGCACGCTGCGGCCTCCACCACCAACCTGAGCTTCTCCGCGCTCCTGATCGCGCTCATGTCGCTCCTGTTGGTGGCCTCGTTCGGTCCGGACCTCACGGTCTGGGGGGTGCATCCGGCCTCGGTCGTGCTGGTGCTCGCCTACCTCGCGGGTCTGCGGCTGGTCGGGCAGGCGCGGCGCCACCCGATGTGGTTCCCGCGCAACACGGCCTTGACGGTACGCGACGTGCCGTCGGACGGTCACGTCGGTCGGGCGCGATCCAGCGCCTGGCTGTACGGCACCTTCGCGCTCGCGGTGGCCGCCATCGCTGCGGCGGGGTACCTGGTCACCCAGTTCGGCATCGCCGTCGCGGACCACAGCGGCTTGGACGACACCGCGGTCGGCGGGCTCCTGGTGGCGACCGTCACGTCGCTGCCCGAGCTGGTCACCACCGTCACCGCGGTGCGGCGCGGCGCGCTCACCCTCGCGGTCGGCGGCATCATCGGCGGCAACGCCTTCGATACGCTCTTCCTGGCCGCCTCCGACGTCGCCTACCGGGACGGCTCGATCTTCCACCGCTTCAACCCGCAGGATCTGTTCGTCGTCGCGCTCACCATCCTGATGACCGCGGTCCTGCTCCTCGGCCTGCTGCGGCGCGAACGAACCGGGGTCGGCACGATCGGCTTCGAGAGCGCGCTCATTCTGGTCCTGTACGTGGCGGCGGTGCTGGTGATGCTGTGACGGGCAGCACAGCGGGGCGTCGCGACAAGACCTGCGCGACGTAGAACGTCAGGTCCTCCCTCGACCCCGTCCGTCGTCCAAGCCGAGCGCCCGCTCGGCCTGCCACAGGTGGCGTTCCTGGTGGCGGGGAAGCATGCAGAGGCAGGCGTAGAGGCTGTACCGCACGCGGGCGTCGAAGCTCGACGCGACCCGCACCCGGTCGATCGCGAGGCCCTCGGCCCGTGCGACGCAGCAGAGCTGCTCGTCCTGGAGGCGGCCTGGTCCAAGAGGTCGCCGGGCGGGGGCGCGTGTAGGAAGATCGCGACCGTGTGGGCGGGCGCCGCGTCGGGAAACGGGTTCGCGGCGAGCACCGCGGCCATCTCCGCCGCCGTGCGCACCACCACGCCGACGTGCTTGCCCGCGTACGCGGCCAGCGCACCTTCCAAGGTCCGCGTGACCTGCGCCTCGCTGCTCGCGCTCTCGAAGAGCAAATTCCCGCTCGCGATGTACGTCCGCACGCGCCCGAAACCGGCGGATTCCGCCAGCGTCCTGAGATCGCTCATCGGCAACTTGCCGCTGCCGCCTACGTTGACGGCCCGCAACAAGGCGACGAACGTCGTCACGCGCCCGTACCCGCCAACCGGTGACGCTGATCCCACTCCATCACCGCCAGGGTCCCGACGAAGACCGCCTCGCCCAGCAGATGGGCGATCCCGAAGACGCTCGCGTGCTCCCCATGCCGCACCACCAGGGCGAGGCACACGAGGACCCAGACCGCGTTCGCGCCTACCAGCCCCCCGATCTGACGGAGCGTGCGACCCGGTCTTCGGGCGAGCGTCGACGCGTACGCGGCGTACAGCACGTTGGCCGACCGCACGAAGAGCAAGACCTCGAGCGGGAGCGCATGGAGCCGCTCGAACCACCCGCGGAACGCCAGCACGAGCGCGCCCGCGACGGCGGCGGCGCTGGCGTCCACCCACAACAGCCGTGCGCGAGCGCGCGTTCTTGGAAGCGCGACGTCCGTCGCCACGCGAGCAACGTACCAGCCCAGCCGACCGCTCCTCGCGTTCGCGCTCGATCCCGTGAACGACGAACGAGGGTGCTCGTCGGCGAGGGCCCGCTCGAGCTCCGCGACCGAGGCAGGTCGCGCCGGCATGCGGCGCGGCGGCCACAAAAGGCCGACCCAACTCGGCATGTCCGGCCGTCGGTACACGTCGTCGATGTCGGTCCGGTACGGTCGCGCGAGCACCAGCTGCGGATTCGCCCTTCACAGCGTCAGCGTAGTCTGCGACCGATGCCAGTACCCCCGGCCGTCTACGCGCCGTCCTCTTCGCTCGACGCGGCACCCCACGCCTCGTCCGTCACGACGATGTCGAAGTGGAGGACCTCCTCGCGCGTGCCCAGCTTGGAGTACAGCGCGATGGCAGGATCATCACCCACCGGAGGCCTGTGGACGGCGCACTCGGGAGGCATCGCTCGAGTCCCTCGCCGAAGGTCCCATGGTGTAACATTGGCACCAAGGAGGAACCGGTGGCGCTCAACATCAAGAACATCACGGTCGAAGCCCTCGCGAACGAGGTGGCCGAACGCCAAGGCATCACCAAGACCGAAGCCGTGCGGCGCGCCCTCGAGGCCGAGCTCGCGCGCTCCGCCGCACCAAGCGGTGTCGACCGCGCCGCCGATCTCGTCGCCTTTCTTCAACGCGACGTGTGGCCGTTCGTCCCCGCAGAATTGCTCGGTCGAGCCACCAGCAAGGCCGAACGCGAGCGAATCCTCGGATTCGGCGCGGACGGAGTGTGATCGTCGACAGCAGCGCGCTCGTCGCGCTCGTGCTCCAAGAACCCGGCTGGGAGCGTATCGCTACCGAGCTGACGAAGCGTTCGAACGTCGCGATCGGCGCACCGTCCCTCACCGAGACCACGATCGTGCTGCACGCCAAGGGCGCGCCACCCAGCCTGCTGCCGGCGCTCCTGCGGCGCGCAGGCATCGAGGTGATCGCGTTCACCGAACGGCATGCCGACCTCGCGGCCGACGCGTACGCCCAGTACGGTCGCGG
>JBBDSD010000200.1:0-7215 GCA_040905065.1 Trueperaceae bacterium
AGGAGCGGGTCGCTCGGGTCGTCTCGAGCTGGGTCTCGAGCTGGGCCGACTCGCGCCAGGCCGACTCGCGCTAGGCCGTTGCGCGCCGGGAGGTCACTCGTCGCGCGACCGCTCCGACGCCAGCCGGGCGGCCTGGGCCCACAACTCGTCCCGGCGCGTCTGCGCCCTGCGTTCCTGGTCGCGGGCGCGCTCGTCGAGGCGACGGGCCTGCTGGCGGACCTGGCGATCGGCCGCCACGGTCGATGCTTCGAACGACATGACCGGCGGCGCGAGCTCGCAGAGCGCGTCCAGTTCCTGCTTCAGCAAGGTGCGGAACCCCAGGGCGTGCCCCGGCTCGCCGGCGCGGTCGCGCGCCTGCTGCATCGCCGTTTCGACCTCGGCCATTCCCAGGCGCGTCCACGCCGCCCGTTCCGGCGCCTCCTCCACCAGCGTGGCGTAGAGCGGCCCGAAGGCGGCACGCAGACGCCGCGCGACCGCCGCGGCGTCGTGGGGCAGGGGTTCGCGCTTCACGGGGCGTCCGGCGTTCGGTGGTCGCCGTGCAGTGGCGGGTCGATCGGGGGTTCGTCGATCGAGGGGTCGCCGTTCGACGGGTCGCTGCTCGAGAGGTCACGGGTCGGGGATGCGGGCCGAAGCGCGTCCGGATCGCGGCCCAGCCACAGCACCCCGAGCCCGGTCAGCAGGCCGAACGCGGCGAAGCCACCGCCGTACGCTCCCGCCGTCGCCGCGGCCGGACCGATCCCGTCCGACAGCGGACCGCACGCCAGCTGGCAGGTCCGCTCGGCCGCCGCCTGCAGAGCGCCCGCCGCGACCAGCGACACCAGCGGCCACGGCCACGCCCGTCGCAGGTCGTTCAGCAGGAACGTCTGCCACAGCGCCATCGTCAGCGTCGGGATTAGCCACAGGCCCAGCCCGGCCGGCCGGAAGCCGGTGGCGGCGTCCAGCATGGCGCCGGCTACCCAGGCGAGGCCGGAGAACAGCGTCCACATCGACGGGACCCGCTTCGGGGCCGCCAGTCGCTGCGCCAGACCGATCGCGAGTCCGGGCAGGAACAACGACGCGCCGACCGGCCGAAGCGTCGACTCGAGCGCACCCACCACCGCCCCGGCGAGGGCGGTGGCCAGCGTCCAACGGAGAACGAATCGCAGGCGCATCGGGAGGGAGCGTACCGCGCGCGGCGGACCGCCGCGGCGCGCGGGGCGGTACGGTCGGCAGCGACCCGGCGCTCCGACGAACCGCCTCGACCGACCCCGCTTCGACCGACCCCGCCCCGGAGAAGGAGGCCGCACCATGCACGACCCGCACGACGGACCCGGAACCGACCCGCGCGAAGCCCGGGAACGAGACTCGGACGGCGTCGCCGTTGCGGACGCCGACGCGCAACGAGAGCTGATCGACGCGCTGGTCCGCATCGACTCGGTCAACCCCGCCCTCGACCCTCGCCACGACGGCGAGGACGCCATCGCGCGCTTCGTGCAGGCCTGGGCCGAAGAACGGGGGTTGGCCTGCGAACGGATCGAGCCCGTCGCGGGCCGCCCCAGCCTGATCGTGCGCGTTCCCGGTCGCGCCGCCGACGACCGTGCCGGGGGCGACGGCCCTGCCGGCGCCGATCCGCCGCGCAGCCTGATGCTGAACGCGCACCTGGACACCGTCGGCACGGAGGGGATGGAGGCCCCGTTCGCAGCGCGCCGGGACGGGGACCGCCTGATCGGTCGCGGCACCATGGACATGAAGGCCAGCCTGGCCGCGTGCCTCCGCGTCGCGGCCTGGGCGGCAGGGCGCAACGATCTGCGCGGCGACCTGATCGTGACCGCCGTTGCGGACGAGGACCACGACAGCATCGGCACCCGTGCGGTGCTGGACCACGCCCGCGCCGACATGGCGATCGTGACCGAGCCGACCGACCTGGACCTGCACGTCGCGCACCGCGGCTTCGCGCTGCTGGAGCTCGCCTTCGAGGGGCGCGCGTCGCACACCTCGCAACCGGAGCGGGGCGTCAACGCGCTCACGCACCTCGGTCGCGCCCTGGTCGGCGTGGAGCGGCTGCACGCCGCGCTTCGCTGCGGCCCTGCGCACCCGTACGTCGGGCACGGGTCGTGGCAGGCGGTGCTGGCGCGCGGCGGGCACGAACTGTTCACCACGCCCGCGCGCGCCGAAGCGACGATCGAACGCCGCACCGTGCCGGGCGAGTCGGCGGCGACCGGAGCGGAAGCGGAGCTCCGCGACCTGCTGCACGACCTGGTGGCGTCGGATCCCGAGGTGCGGGCGGAGCTCCGCACCAGCGTGGCGCGGGAGGCGTTCGAAGCGGAGGAGGACGGCTTCGCGGTCCGCGCCGTGGAGCGCGCGGCTACCGCCGTGTTGCACGGCACACCGCGGCGGGTCGGCGCCCCCTACTGGACCGACGCCGCCTTGCTGGCGGAGGCCGGCATCCCGACGGTGCTGTTCGGACCGGTCGGGGGCGGCATCCACCAGCCGGACGAGTGGGTCGACCTGCCCAGCGTCGAGCGGTTCGAGGCGACCGTGCGCCAGCTGGTGCTGGACGTCTGCCGTTGAGGACCGGCCGCCGCCGCGGCCTGCGGCGTCAGCCGCGGGAGGCGGCGGGGACCTGCTGCAGCCAGGCGCCGGTCTCGACCGTGTCGTCCAGCGCGCGGGTCGTATCCTCGCGCTGGAAGGTGGCGAAGGCGCTGCGGACCTCGGAGCGCAACTGCTCCAGCGCGGCCTGCACCCGCTCGGCGTGGTACCCCCGTTCGCCCAGTTGGATCACCAGCTCGGCCGACACCACCTGACCGATCAGGCGACCGAAGTCGACCGCACGCCGTTGCGGCAGGTCCGCATCGATGCGCACGTCCAACAGGGAACGGAACGCCTCGGCCGCCCGTCGTGCCGGAGCGAACTCGGACAAGAACGTCCCGAGGTGCCGTTCCTTGGCCTTGCGCATGGCGCCCAGCGTGGCGGTACCGATCTGTTCGTAGAGGATGTCGTTGCTACCTTCGAAGATCTGGAACGGTCGCGCGTCGATCAAAGCGCGCCCGGCCAGATGGTTCTGTCGGTACCCCTTGGCCCCCATCAACTGCAGGAACGACTGCGCGCCGTCGTGCATTCGGTCGGTGATGACCGCCTTGACGACGTTCGCGACCAGGCCATCCTTCGATAGGTCGTGCTCGATGCCGGCCCGCTCGGAAGCGTGGACGCACATCGCGCTGGCCAGCGTCACCGAGGCCTGCAGCTCCGCCAGGCGCCGATGCACCTGGTCGTACGCCAGCAGGCTGCGTCCGCCGACGTGGCGCGTCTGCACGTGATGCAGAGCCTCGTCCGCCAGCCTGCGCAGGAAGCCGATCGCCATGCCCGGGAACTGGGTGCGACTTCGGTGCAGCAGGTCCAGCATCATCTTGAGGCCGGTGCGGTGCGGCTGCAAGCGATGATCGTTCGGCACGCGCACGTCGACCCGGTTGCGGCCGTACGGGATCTCGAACAGTCCCAAGTTGCGGAACCGTTCCTCGACCAACACGGCCTGCTCCGGATCGTGCGTGTCCAGCACGAAGAAGTCCACGTCCCGCGTCAGGCGGCCCTCGGCGTTGCGCGAACGCGCGGTCATCAACCAGTAGTCGGCCAGACCGGTCAGGCCCGCCCAGTGCTTGACGCCGCGGATGCGGATGTCGTCGCCTTCGGTCCACCAGGCGGTCTCCATGCTGAGCGCGTCCGAACCGTAGTCCGGTTCCGTCATCATCAACCCGCCCATGTTCTGGTGATCGACGAAGCGAGGAAAGACGCGCGAACGAAGCTCCGGCGATCCGTACTTCGTGACCGGCTGCAAGAACAACGCGCCGTTGATCCCGATCGTGAGGCACATGGCCAGCGATTCGTAGCCGGACGTCTCGAGCACCGCCATCGCTTCGTGCACGTGCCCGCCGCGGCCACCGTGCTCGGCGGGAATGAACGCCCGCAGCGGGCCGGTCGCCAGCATGGCGCGAAGGTCGGACGGCGGCACGTCGTGGCCGAGCGGCGTGCGCAGATCGTCCTCCGGATCGCGGAAGACCCGCCGAAGGACGGCACGGTAGCGATCCAGGAAAACCTCGAGCGGTTCGTGCGTGGGGCGAGCGTGCGTAGGGGTCGCTTGTTCCATGCAAGGTCCGTTCCGCCACGTCCCTTCTTCGGGACCGGCACCGAAGCGTACCGCAACGAGCCGCCAGGCGCGACCGGGGAGCCGTCAGGCGCGACCGTGCGATGCGGTCCCGGCCGCGCGGAGCGGCCACGTCCGCCCGCCCATTGCGTCCGTGCCGGTCGGCGATGTAGCGTCGCCGAGAAGACGGCGTTCGGCCCGTCGCTGGCGTCGTTTCTGGCGCTTCGCCGGCCCGCCTCCGTGCTTCGATACCCGTAGAACCTCCCAACCTCGGAACGACGGTTCGCCCCAAGGACGATGCGCCATGAACCAACACCTGATTACCGCCCTCCGTCGTGCCTTGGAACGCTACGGCGCTCCCGACTCCCGCTTGGCGGCCGCACCTCCCGCCGAGCCCGACCCCCTCGCGCCCGACGCGACCGTCCCGCTGGCCCCCAAGCGCGTACGATCGGTGGCGCCGTCCCGTTTGCGGCAGCCGGGATGGGTCACCGTCGGCGAGATCGAGGCGAGCCAGTCGCCGAACACCTACCCACGCCTGACGCGCAAGGCGATCCGCGAAGGCTGTCGCGCGCTGGAGGGTGTCGAGAGCTCGCCGGTCGCGGAGGTCCGCAGCAGTGGCCTGCGCACCTGGGTCCGCGTGGTGCCGGTCGTCGCCCAAGCGCCCGTGGTGAGCGAGCCCGCTCCGATCGACGAAGCGGTCGCGACGCCGGTCCCTACGGACGTGGCAGACGCGCACGCGCCGGGTGGCGCGCCGAGCCTCGGTGCCGACGGATTCGAACCGGTGGCGACCGAACACCCCGTCTGAGGACGTTCGGCAGCGCGGCACCGAAGTGCGCCTCCAGCGATCCCGCCCCCGGTCGAGCGATCGACCGGGGGCTCACCGTTGCGCCAGCTCCAACGCCGCGCGGTCCAGATCCCGCAGCTCGCGGAACCGGAAGGCGAACGCCAGGGCCGCCACCGCGACGCCCGTAGCCAGCGCGAACGCTGGAAGGAAGCCGACCACCACGATCGTTGCGCCGACCGCGATCGGCGCCAGGCTGGGAAGCGCCAGCACGCTGTTCGCGACGCCCACGTAGAGCGGCCGCTCCGACTCGGGGGACACCGCGTACAGCAGGTTCCAGGCGGCGATGCCCATGCCGGACGCGCCGGCGGCCGAGAGGGCGAACACCAGTGCGAACCCTTGCCAGACGGGCATCGCCAGCGCCACCAACGGTGCCGCGGCTAGCAGGGCGATGCTGATTTGCAGCACCGTCACGTTCTGCCCCCGGTTCGCCGGCCTGCGGAAGGCAATGTTCACGGCGATCGACGCGAACGTCGCCGTGATCACGAACGCGCCCAGCGACGCCGCCGGCGCCCCCAACTCCTGGATGGCGTAGACGGCGTAGAACGGCTCGGCCATCACCGCCGCCAGCGCCAGGAAACGGACCCGCAGGTAGCGGCGGAACGAGCGATCGCCGCGCAGCACCGACGGGAGGCGCCGCAGCATCTTCCGCATCGGTTCGCGAAGCGTGGGCTTGCCGGCCGGCTCCCGCACCAGGGCGAACGCCAGGTAGGCCAGGCTGGTGAGGGTGCTGCCGAGCAGGAACACCACGCCGAAGTTCGTGGGGAACGCCAGATCGGAGGCCAGCACCCTCGACAGCACCAGTCCCGACGCCAACGCCAACGCGCCGCCGATCGCGTTGCGGAGCACCCAGAACGTGCCTAGCCGGTAGTGGGGCACGACCTTGGCGGTCACGTCCGCGAACGGGACGCCGCCCACGCCCCCGGCGATCGCGTTCACGCCCAGCACGCCCAGCGTGACCGCCACGATCCAGGCTGGGTGCTCGCCCAAGGTGAACACCGAGACCGTCAGCACCGCGAACGAGATCACGCGCACCGTCGACGAACGCCGGTAGACCGGCAGCTTCAGCGGCTGGTGCGCCAAGCGGCTGGCGACGAACAGCTGCGGCAGGAACCAGCCACCGATGCGCAGCGCGGGGATCATGCCGATCGCCCACGGCGGCGCCCCCAACGCCGCCAGGAACGGCGCCAGCACCAGGGCGCTATGGAAGAACGCTTCGCCCCCGTTCACGAGGATGCCGTTGTAGACGCCCAGCCAGAAGTTGCGGTTCGGTTCGCCCAGACCCTTGGCGCGCATGGCGTCACGCTACGTCATCCGCCCGCTGGGCGCCGCGGACGCGCGCGGCCGTCAACAAGCCCCGGCGGGACGCTCCACCGGCCTCGGCGCCGGGCGGGCGGTAGCATGCCCGGGTGAGCCTACGCGACCGCATCGGGAACGTCATCTTCGAGGTGGATACGCCCGTGGCGCGGGCGTTCGACGCAGCGCTCCTGATCGCGATCGTTGCCAGCGTGATCGCCGTGCTGCTGGAAAGCGTCGCCGGCGTCCGGGCCCGCTACGGCGCGCAGCTCCGCGCCATCGAGTGGGCGTTCACCGTCGCCTTCACGATCGAGTACGCCGCCCGCATCTGGACGGCCCGCGAACCGCTGCGCTACGTGCGTTCCTTCTACGGCCTGATCGACCTGGTCGCGATCGTGCCCACCTACCTGACGCTGCTGTTCGCCGGATCGCACTACCTGGTGGTGGTGCGCGCGCTGCGGATCCTGCGCGTGTTCCGGATCCTCAAGGCCGCCCGCTACGTGGGCGAAGCGGGGGTGCTGGCGCGCGCGTTGCGGGCCAGCAGCGCCAAGATCGTGGTGTTCCTGGTGTTCGTGTTCACGATGGTGCTGATCAGCGGCGCGGTGATGCACCTAGTGGAGGGTCGTGCGCACGGCTTCGACAACATCCCGCTCAGCATGTACTGGGCGATCGTGACGCTCACGACCGTCGGGTACGGCGACCTGGCACCGGTCACGAACGTCGGGCGGACCCTGGCGTCGCTGCTGATGGTGCTGGGCTACGGCGTGATCGCGGTGCCGACCGGCATCGTCACCTCGGAGCTGGCGCGCTCCACCCGCCCCCAACCGCAACGGATCGACTGCCCGTCGTGCGGCACCGACCGGCACGAGGTGGACGCCGCCTACTGCCGCGTCTGCGGGCACGACCTGCGGTCGGACGACGACGAGGCAGACGAGGTATCGGAGGCCGACGGCTCGGAGGC